>NZ_RZSC01000743.1:0-2837 GCF_003998155.1 Mesorhizobium sp. M1E.F.Ca.ET.063.01.1.1 | reverse complement strand
ACATTGGGCTGGACGTGCCGCTCGATGGCAATTGCAGTCGGCGCTTGAACTGAGGGCGAGAGCGTGGAGCGAATTTTGCGGCGACGGGCCAAGTCGTGATCTGGCCACCGCGACTTGGGTCGCTGCTCGAAACATCGGCGCAACTGCGTTGCCATGCGATGGCTTTGACTGGCGAAGGGGGGAGTGATGACGGACAATGACCAAAGAACAACCCGCGGCGAGGCGCTCGGCGTAATCGTCTGCCGGCTCGATGAGCTGCGCCAGCTGGCTGCCTCGCAGGGGCTGGAACTTATCGGCTACCTTTTGGACGTCGCGTTCAATGAGGCATGCGACGCGATCAGAAGGGAGCGTTTATCCGCTCAGGGCCATGAAACCGCGGGCTAGCGTCCGACACCACCATGGGCCTCCATGGGCCCCTGGGGGCGGTGAGCAGGATCAAAAGTCGTTTGGAGGAAGGGATGCGCAAAATCGTCGCCGGCAAGCTGCACGGCATCCATGTCACCGAGGCCAATCTCGACTATCAAGGCTCGATCACGCTCGATGCCGACCATTGCGAACAGGCAGGCATCCTGCCGATGGAGTTTGTCGAGGTCTGGAACAAGAATTCGGGCGCGCGGATTTCGACCTATGTCATCCTCGGCGAACGCGGTTCGCGCTGCTGCATTCTCAACGGCGCCGCGGCCCGCACCTGCCAGCCAGGCGACCAGGTCATCATCTGCAACTCGGTCTATGTGGACCAGGCGGAGCTCACCTCGCTCAAACCGCGTGTGCTGACCTTCGACAAGGATAATCGGATCGTTGACCGCCTGACCTATTCGGTCGAGCGCGATGCGGGCGGAGGCTACAGCTTCTCCATCCTCGACGAAGCTCGCACTCCCCTGCCCGTGCCGGCTCTGGTGGGCAGATCGTGACGGGCTCCCAAGTCCGTTATCTCGGCTGATACCCAAACGCTTTTGCTGATGGAGGTGGAATGAACGCGGAACTTGGCCCGGACCTGACATCGGACCCTCTCGGTTGGGCGCTTCCGCCTTGGACCCGGGCGGAAGCCCAGGCTATCCACGATCTACCGTTCAATGACCTGCTGTTCCGGGCCCAGACGATCCATCGTGAGAATTTCGATCCAAACCGGGTGCAGCTGTCGCGCCTGCTGTCGATCAAGACCGGCGGCTGCCCCGAGGACTGCGGCTATTGCAGCCAGTCCGCCCATCACCAGTCCGGGCTCAAGGCCTCGAAGCTGATGGAGATCAAACGCGTCATCGCCGAGGCGACGAAGGCGCGCGATGCGGGTGCCACGCGCTATTGCATGGGCGCAGCCTGGCGCAGCCCCAAGGAGCGCGACATGGACGCCGTGGTCGCCATGGTCGAAGGCGTGAAGGCTCTCGGCATCGAGACCTGCATGACGCTCGGCATGCTCGACCTCGGCCAGGCCCAGCGCCTCAAGCAGGCAGGCCTCGACTATTACAACCACAACATCGACACCTCCGAGCGCTACTATAGCGAGGTCATCTCGACCCGAACCTTCACTGAGCGGCTGGATACACTTGCCAATGTCCGCGAGAGCGGCATGAAGGTCTGCTGCGGCGGCATCGTCGGCATGGGCGAGGAGAAGGCTGACCGCATCGACATGCTGGTGACTTTAGCCAACCTGCCGGAGCCGCCCGACAGCGTGCCGATCAACATGCTGATCCCGATCGAGGGCACGCCGCTTGGCGAGGCCGACCCCATCGAGCCGATCGAATTCGTGCGCACCATCGCGCTGGCCCGCATCATGATGCCGAAATCGCATGTGCGGCTTTCGGCCGGCCGCACGGCGATGAGCGACGAGATGCAGGCGCTGTGCTTTTTCGCCGGCGCCAACTCCATCTTTGTCGGCGACACGTTGCTCACCGCCGAGAACCCTGGCGAAGACAAGGACACCGCGCTGTTTCGCCGGCTGGGCATCAAGCCATTTGCGCGTGAGGCCTTGTGAACGGCAGTGGCTTGCTCGACCGCTACAGGGCGACCTTGAGCGGGCTCGCCCGCAAGAACCGTTTGCGGGCCCTGAGCGGTCGCGCTGGCCTCGATTTCGCCTCCAACGACTATCTCGGCCTCGCGCGCTCGAAGCGCATGGCCGAGGCGGTCGCCGCGGCACTCGCGGCAGGCACGCCTGTCGGGGCGACAGGGTCGCGGCTCCTGCGAGGCAACACGCCTGAGCACGAGGCGCTCGAAGCCAAGGCGGCCGGCTTCTTCGGCGCCGAGCGCGCGCTGTTCTTCGGCGGCGGTTATGTCGCCAATTTCGCCGTGCTCACGACCTTGCCCCAGAAGGGCGATCTGATCGTGCTGGACGAACTCGTCCATGCCAGTGCGCATGAGGGGGCGCGGGCCGGCCGCGCCGAAGTCATGCTAGCCGCGCACAACGATGCGGGCGCCGTGGACGACGCAATCCGGAGCTGGCGCGCGAGCGGCGGCGGCGGCCGGCCCTGGATCGTGGTCGAGAGCCTCTACAGCATGGACGGCGACCGGGCCCCCCTTAGAGAAATGATCGAGGTCGCGGACCGCCACGATGCATTCCTGTTCGTCGACGAGGCGCACGCCACCGGCGTCTACGGCCCGGACGGTCGCGGTCTGGCGCACCACCTCGAAGGCCGCGACAATGTCGTGGTGCTGCACACCTGCGGCAAGGCGCTGGGCGCATCCGGCGCGCTGGTCACGGCGCCCACCGTGCTGTGCGACTATCTGGTCAACCGCTGCCGGCCCTTCATCTATGCCACCGCGCCCTCGCCGCTGATGGCGGTGGCGGCTGCGACGGCCCTCGACATCGTCGCCGACGAGCCGGAGCGCCGCGAGCGTCTGGAGAG
>NZ_RZSC01000742.1:0-2843 GCF_003998155.1 Mesorhizobium sp. M1E.F.Ca.ET.063.01.1.1 | reverse complement strand
GGCGACGCCTTTCTCGTGCCCAAGGGGTTCCGCGGCGATTGGCGGCAGCCGGTACCGATGGTGAAGTTCTACGTGATCGTCGAGTAGATCGGACATGCGGGACGAGGGCATCTATGACTACATAATCGTTGGCGCGGGGGCTGCTGGGTGCGTGCTGGCGAACCGTCTCCGCGAGGATCCCGGCACGCGAATACTGGTGATCGAGGCCGGAGGGAGTGAAAAGGCAGTCATCGTCGACATGCCGGCCGCGCTGTCGATCCCAATGAATACGACACGCTTCAACTGGGGCATGACGACGGAGTCGGAGCCGGCGCTTGGCGGGCGCGAGCTGAACCTGCCGCGCGGCAAAGGGCTCGGCGGCTCCTCCTCGATCAACGGCATGTGCTGGGTGCGCGGTAATCCTATGGACTACGAACTGTGGGAGGCGCGCGGTGCCGAAGGCTGGCGCTGGTCGAACGTGCTTCCCTATTTCGAACGCCTCGAAGACGTTGAAGGCGGCGGTCCTCTGCGAGGAACCGGCGGTCCGATGACGATCAAGCGCGGGCCGGGGATGAATCCGCTCTACCATGCGTTCGTCAAAGCCGGTTGCGAAGCCGGTTATGCCCGAAGCGACAACATGAATGGGCGCCAGCACGAAGGTTTTGGCCCGATGGAAATGAACATCGGGGACGGGCGCCGGATGAGTGCCGCTCGAGCCTATCTGCGCCCGGCCGTTGCACGAGGCAATGTAAGGGTGATCACGCGTGGACTGGTCGACCGAGTGATCTTCGACGGCCGCAGGGCCACAGGCGTGGTCTTTTCGGTGGCCGGAACCGTTGCCCGGGCTGCGGCTGTGCGGGAGGTGATCCTTTCCGCAGGCTCAATAATGTCTCCCGCAATTCTGAAACGCTCCGGTGTCGGGCCGGCGGCGGAACTCGCCGAGCATGGCATTCCCGTGCTCTATAATGCACCTGAGGTGGGCGAGAATTTGATGGACCACCTAGAACTCTACTTGCAGGTGGAATGCACGCAGCCAGTGAGCCTTTTTCGGACGCAGAGTCTTGTTGCGAAAGTGAAGATCGGCATCGAGTGGCTGGCGACCAAGCGCGGTCTTGGGGCGACGAACCATTTCGAAAGCGGCGGCCACATACGTAGCCGGGCCGGCATTGTCTATCCAGATATCCAGTTTCACTTCCTGCCGCTTGCCATTTCCTATGACGGCCGGACTCTCGCAGCGGGGCACGGGTTCCAGGTCCATGTCGGCACGAAGCGGTCGAAGAGCCGCGGCTGGGTCAAGCTACGCAACAACAATCCGGCGAACCTTCCCCGCGTGCGGTTCAACTATATGTCGCATCCCGACGACTGGGAGGAGATGCGTGCATGCATTCGGCTGGCGCGGGAAATCTTTGCACAGGAGGCGATGAAGCCCTATCGAGGACGCGAGATCGCGCCGGGGGACGACTGCCAATCGGATGCATGTCTCGACCGGTTCATTAAGGAAAAGGTTGAAAGTGCCTATCATCCTTGCGGCACGTGCCGGATGGGCAGCGACGAAACGGCCGTAGCGTTTCCTGACGGACGCGTGCGCGGTGTTGATGCCCTCAGGGTGGTCGATGCCTCGCTGATGCCGCAGGCAACGGCCGGCGATTTGCATGCGCCGACCCTGGTAGTGGCCGAACGGATATCCGATCTCATTCGAGGCCGACACCTCCCCGAAGCGGAAGCCGCCGAGTTGCTGGCCGATCCCCATTGGGCAACACGCCAGCGCAGCGCCGCCATCACCCGCAACTACGCTGCTGACCGCGATCTTCTTGCAGCGGCGCTTCTCGCCAATGCCAAAGGCGAACCCGCGCCGAAGGAGGCCTCTTGATGCGTATTGTCTATTCCGACGCCCACCGTGGCCATGATGGCGCAAAGGAGATGCGCTACGACCAGATGATCCCGATGTTCGAAAATCCGGGCCGGATGGATGCGCTTGTGACAGCCCTGCGCGCTCAAGGGCATCGTGATTTCGTGGATGCGCGGCCCTTCGAGCTGAACTCGATCCTCCGCGTTCACACACCGGGCTTCGTGGCCTTTCTTGAACAGTGCTGGCCTTTGTGGGAGGCCGAGTTCGGCGCGAGCGGCTTCGCGACGGCATATACGTTCGGAATGCGCGGAATGGAACAGCAGCCGAACGAGAGCGTCCATTCGATGCTGTCCTGCTATACCTTCGATGTGTGCGTTCCTTTCGTGAAAGGAACATGGACCGCTATCCGCTCAGCAGTCGACGTCACGCTCACGGCGACGCAGGAAATCACGAACGGCGCGACGGCCGCCTTCGCACTCTGCCGACCACCGGGGCATCACGCTTCGTCTGACCTGGCGGGCGGCTACTGTTATGTGAACAATGCCGCCGTCGCCGCACAGACGCTGCTCGACCAGTGGGCGAAGCGCATCGCAATCCTCGATGTCGACTATCATCACGGTAACGGCACGCAACGCATCTTCTACGACCGCGCCGATGTCCTCTACGCATCTTTGCACGCCAAGCCCGAACAGGAATATCCGTTCCTATTGGGTTACGCGCGCGAGACCGGCGTCGGCGTCGGCGAAGGGTTCAACCTCAATCTGCCCCTGCCGCTCGGCACCACCGTTGCCGCCTATCGCGAAGCTCTTGCCGCGGCGCTTGTCCGAATCCGTGCGTACGCCCCGGACGTACTGATCGTCTCGCTCGGCGTGGATACCTTCGTCGGCGACCCGGTCGGCGGGTTCCGGCTCGAAACGCCCGATTTCCTGACCATCGGTGCGGACATTGCGGCCCTCGGTCTGCCGACCCTTTTCGCAATGGAAGGCGGCTACGCCATCGCTGCACTGGGTACCAA
>NZ_RZSC01000741.1:0-2845 GCF_003998155.1 Mesorhizobium sp. M1E.F.Ca.ET.063.01.1.1 | reverse complement strand
GGCGCTGGCCGAGCAGATCGAAGGCGGCGCGCCTGCCGATGTCTTCATCTCGGCCGACCTCGACTGGATGAAATATCTTTCCGACAAGAAGCTGACCAAACCGGACACCGAAGTGAAGCTGCTCGGCAACCAGATCGTGCTGGTGGCGCCGAAGGACTCCAAGGTCGAGGCGAAGGTCGAGAAAGGCTTCGATCTCGCCAAGCTCATCGGCGACAGCAGGCTCGCAATGGGTGACGTCAAGGCTGTGCCGGCCGGCAAATACGGCAAGGCGGCGCTGGAATCGCTGGGCGTCTGGTCCTCGATCGAAGGCAAGGTCGCGCAAGCCGAGAACGTGCGCGCCGCGCTGAAGCTGGTGTCGACGGGCGAGGCCGCGCTCGGCATCGTCTACGCCACCGACGCGCATGCCGATAAGGGCGTGAAGGTTGTCGGAACCTTCCCCGAGGATTCGCATCCGCCGATCATCTACCCGATTGCCCAGACGGCGGATTCGAAGGACAAGGATACGGCTGCCTTCCTGAAGTGCGTCGAGTCGGCCAAGGCTGCCGCGCTCTTCAAGGAACAGGGGTTTACGGTGCTCGCTGCGAGCAACTGAGAGAGACCTTACACCGCATATGAGTTGGCTGCTGGACCTCACTCCCGACGAATGGAATGCGGTCCGGCTGTCGATCAAGGTGGCAACGGTGGCGATGCTCGCCAGCCTGCCGCCCGGCGTCCTGATCGCGCTGCTGCTCGCCCGCGGGCGGTTCTGGGGCAAGACCTTGCTCAACGGGCTGGTGCATCTGCCGCTGATCCTGCCGCCGGTGGTGACCGGCTATCTGCTGCTGCTGACGTTCGGCAAGCGTGGCCCCGCCGGCGCCTTCCTTGCCGAGCATTTCGGCATCGTCTTTTCGTTCCGCTGGACGGGTGCGGCACTCGCCTGCGGAGTGATGGGCTTTCCGCTGATGGTACGGGCGATCCGGCTGTCGATCGAGGCGGTCGACCGCAAGATGGAGGCAGCCGCCGGCACGCTCGGCGCCAATCCGCCCTGGGTCTTCGCCACCATCACGCTGCCGCTGATCCTGCCCGGGCTGATCGCCGGCGCGATCCTCTCCTTCGCCAAGGCGATGGGCGAGTTCGGCGCCACGATCACCTTCGTCTCCAACATCCCCAACGAGACGCAGACGCTGCCCTCGGCGATCTATACCTTCACGCAGGTGCCGGGCGGCGATGCCGGGGCGCTGAGACTGACGCTGATCTCGATCGTCATCTCCATGGTGGCGCTGGTGGCCTCCGAGGTCCTTGCGCGGCGCGTCGGCCGGCGGATGGACATCGAATGACGCTCTCGGTCGACATCAGCCATCGCCTCGGCGATTTCGCGCTCGAAGCGGATTTCGAAAGCGCCGGCCGGCTCACGGCGCTGTTCGGGCCGTCGGGCTCCGGCAAGTCGACGCTGATCAACCTGGTCGCCGGGCTGATCCGGCCGCAGAAGGGGCGCATCGCGGTCGACGGCCGCGTGCTGATCGATACCGCCGCCGGCATGTTCGTGCCGATGCACAAGCGGCGGATCGGCATGGTTTTTCAGGATGCGCGGCTCTTCCCGCATATGAGCGTCGCCGGCAATCTGCGCTACGGACGCTGGTTCACGCCGCCTGCCGAGCGCTACGCCAATATCGATGCGGTGGTCGACCTGCTCGGCATCGGCCATCTGCTCGACCGGCGGCCGGCGAAACTTTCGGGCGGCGAAAAGCAGCGGGTGGCGATCGGCCGTGCCCTGCTTGCCAGCCCGAAGCTCTTATTGATGGACGAACCGCTCGCCTCGCTCGACGAAGCGCGCAAATCCGAAATCCTGCCCTATATCGAGCGGCTGCGCGACGAGACGAAGATCCCGATCGTCTATGTCAGCCATTCCGTCGCCGAGGTGGCGAGGCTGGCGAGCGACGTGGTGGTGCTTTCGCAAGGCAAGGTTGCCGCCTTCGGCCCGGCCGAGGCGATCATGCAGCGGCTGGATCTTTTGCCGGCGGAGGAACGGGGCGAGGGCGGCGCGGTGCTCGACACCAGGGTGCTGCGTCACGACGAGGCTTTCGGCATGACGGTGTTGGGCTCGCCGGCCGGCGACATCCGCATACCGCGCATTGCACGGCCGGTGGGATCTCCGGTGCGGCTCCGCATCCGGGCCCGCGATGTCATGATCGCGACCGAGCAGCCGGCGGGCCTCAGCGCGCTCAATATACTGGCTGGGACGATCGCCGCGGTCAGGCCGGGCGTCGGACCCACAGTGGAAATCGCCATCGATTGCAACGGTGCGACCGTGCTGGCGCGCATCACCGAGCAGTCGAAACAGAGCCTGCGCCTTGAACTCGGCCGCGAGGTCTTCGCCGTGATCAAGACGGTGAGCTTCGACAGCGCGACGACCGGGGCCGGGCTGCCGGCCGAGGCCGATGGTTGACGAAAGGGCAATACCGCTATGTTACATTGGAATAGCGATTTGGCCGCAATGGGAGTATTTTTGACGTGACCGCGGAGGACAAGGGATGCCGTCGCTGAGCCTGCGGATAAACCTCGATCCCGACGGGCGGATCGGCCCGGGCAAGGTCGAGCTTTTGGAGCAGATCGCCGCCTTCGGCTCGATCTCTGCCGCGGCGCGCGGCATGGAGATGTCCTACAAGCACGCCTGGGACCTCGTCGAGGACATGAACCGCGTGTTCGGCAAGCCGCTGGTTTCGGCGCAGACCGGCGGCAAGAAGGGCGGCGGCGCGCAGTTGACGCCGGTGGGCCTCGCCGTCGTCAGCCGCTTCAGGGCCATCGAGCGCGCGGCCGCTTCTGCCGCCGCTGTGCATATGCAGGCTTTGCAGGCGGAGATCGATGC
>NZ_RZSC01000740.1:0-2856 GCF_003998155.1 Mesorhizobium sp. M1E.F.Ca.ET.063.01.1.1 | reverse complement strand
AGGTTCAAGGACGAAGTGCCTTCAGCCGGCTGTTGCGGGGAATATTCGCTGGCGCAGGGTTGGCGCGGGCTGGGTTGTTCGCAGGGCTTTCCTTTCGCCAACCCGTGCGTTAGGGCGAGTCAGTATACAGGAGATTTGTGCCGTTGACGGCATCGGAACGCGCAAGATCGAGGCTGCTACCGGTCAGGGCCGCATGCTCGGCCTTGATGGCGCTGCTCATGCTCGCGCTGGTGGGCTTCGCCCAGGCTGAAGTCTCCGCTTCCGCAGCCGCGGTCTCGGGCGGCGCCGGCATCAGCGCGACGCGGCAGGGCGAAACGCTTGCATTGCTGAGGGTCACCGGCAAGGCGCCGGGCGTCGAAGCCCGCGCCGGGCGGCCGGCGCCCATAAAGCTCGTCAACGGCAATCCCGGCGCGCTCGCCCCGTCATTCGATTTCCTCGTCGTTGGCCGGGCTTCGCCGGCGCCGACGAACATCGTGCCTGCCTTTGCGGCAGCGCCGCTCTCGCATGCCAACCAGCCTCGGGCGCCACCAACCTCCTGAGCCCGTCGGTCGCTGACCGCAGCTTTCACACTCCAAACATTCCTTCGCGCCGCGACCCGGGGACGGCTATCGGCCGTCCGCCGGTTGCATGGCGCGCCAATTCGGAACTTCGCGATGCAACGTATCAAGACGTTCAAAGCCCTCACGCGCGCCGCCTCGGCGGCTTCATTTCTCGCCGTCCAGGCGCTGATCTGCATCGGCACCGTTTACTGGGCAATCGCCGAAACGCTTCGCATGGAAGGGACGGCAGCGGTCGTGCTCGGCGTCATCTTCGCCGGGCCGTCCGCCTATCTGCTGATGGTGGTCTCTCGCATGGCCTACGAGGCGGAGACGGATCCGGCGAACCAGTAGATGCAATGGCAAGGCGGGCAGACGGGGCGATGCGGTTACATCGCTCCGTCGAACGAACATATCCACGCAGCACGCGGCCAAGTGCCGATCCGCCGTACCTCGGCTCGCACCGCCGACCGCACTGAGGTCACATTCCTGGGCCAGAAAGCCGCAAAAGCAACTTTTGCAAACTTTTCAGAACGGATGGCGTTGCTGCAACCGCGCCAGTTCGGGAGACAGGGAATGGACAGACTGCAATTCGAGGTGCCGGTGCGCATCACGCCCGCGCCCGGCCTGCCGGTCGAGGAAATCTACAGCGTCGAACAGGCGCTCGACTTCCTGCAGAACTGGCCGAAGCGCCGGCAGAGCAAGGTCTATGACGCCGCCTTCAACGCCTGCTTCGGCGCGACGGTCGATGTCGCGAGCGCGGAGGAAGCCTGCCGGGCCTTCATGGCCTTCTGCCGCGTCAGCGGGTTGCTCGCCAGGGACGTGATGTTCCCCGGCAAGCGCGGCAATGCTGTAAGGGCGTCTCGCGAGGCGAGGGCATAACCTTCAATCGTCCGGTTCAGCCGGCGAAAGACACGCCCCTGTAGCGCATTCCCACCTGCACACCGCGAACGATCAGCCTGGACAGGATCTCCATGTCCAGCGGCATCTCCGGACGCCACACATCGAGCAGCAAGGCAATTCGTGGCTGATCGGCGTTGTTCATGACTTCATGCTCGAAGGTGTCGTCCCACAGCATGCACTCACCGTCGGCGATCCGCCTTTCCTCATGGTTGATCATCATGATCGTCGCCGGCCGGCCATCCGCCTGTTTCGGAATAACCAGGCCGAGATGAAATCTCATGATGCCGCGAAAGGGGCCGCGATGGGCCGGGATGTGCTTGCGCGGCGCCAGGAATGAGACGGCTGCCGATTTGACCTCGGGGCATTCCGACAGCAGCCGGCTGAGGGTCGGCATCCGCGCCAGGTTTTGCGGGATCGTCATGTCGTAGGCCTTGAGCACGAACATGCGCCAATCGAGGCCGTCATTGGCCGAAATCTCGGCCTGCTCCGGCATGATGTCGTGGAAACGCGGCACCTTGTTCAGCTTCACCGCAAGCGCCTCGTCGCGGATCTCCTGCCAGGCCGCGGTGAACTTCGCGGCATTGGGGAAATGCGTGCCGGCGTCAAGAATCGCCGGTGCATCTATGCGCTTTTCATAGATGCGGCGGACCAGATTGGTTCCAAGATCGTAGGCGCTGGACATATCATTACCTCGACGGGTGAATAATATAGTGGCGAATTGCGTCCGGTCATTGCTCACGGAGATTTGTTGAGCCGTTGAACGCCGGGTGGACATCGCGGCCCGCCTGTCACTGCGTATTCGATGCCAGTCGCGGGCCGGTCTTGGCATCGATGATCTCCGGCTTCGAGCTGTCGATCGTGCCGTCCCAGCCGCCGCCGAGCGCCTTGTTGAGGGCGATGTAATCGGTGGCGATCGACACACGGCTTTGCAGCAGCGTGTCATCCGCCGAATAGGCCGAACGCTCGGCGTCCAGCACGTCGAGAAGGCTTGTCTCGCCCGCCTTGTAGAGCGTTCTTTCAAGCCGGGCGGCATCGCCATAGGATTTCGCGGAAGAGGCGAGCTTGCCGTTTCTGATGCGCTCCTGCGAGAGCGACACGAGAGCGTTTTCCACGTTTTCCAGCGCCGTCAGCACGGCGGCCTTATAGGCAATGAAATACTGGTCGCGCTGGGCTTTGGCGACGTCGACCGCTGCCTGCAACTGGCCGGCGTTGAACAGCGGCACGCTGAGCGTCGGGCCGAAGGACCAGCCGATGGTGGAATTCCTGCCGAGATCGCCGAGCTTGAGGGCGGTGGTGCTGATGTCGCCCGTCAGGCTGACGCTCGGATAGCGTGCCGCCTCGGCCTGGCCGATCTTGGCCGTGTACTGAGCACATTGCCGCTCGGCCATCCGCACGTCCGGGCGGGTGAGCAGGATAT
>NZ_RZSC01000073.1:0-16371 GCF_003998155.1 Mesorhizobium sp. M1E.F.Ca.ET.063.01.1.1 | reverse complement strand
CGATGTTGCCGCCGGCCCCCGCGCACGCGCCGGCAATCACCGAGAGCAGGCGCGGATGGTCCTGCGCGAGCACTGTGATTTCGGTCACCGCCTCGAATTCGTGGGTCTTCACCATGGTGGCGAGCTTCTTGCCGGCGGCGTCCGCCTCGCGGATGAATTCGGCGTGGCGCAACTGGTCGGGCAGGTCGACGGTCAGCAGATAGTTCTCGTAGTGCTGGGCGACATAGCGCTTGCGTTCTTTCGCCGGCCAGGCGGAGAGCGCCTCGGCCAGCCGCTCGCGCGCCGCCGCGGTGCGCTCGGCGCGCGACACCTCGGAGAAGCCGCCGGTCAAAAGCAGCTCGGTCTCGAAATAGAGCGTGCGCAGCAGTTGCCCCTTCCAGCCGTTCCAGACGCCCGGCCCGACACCCCTGATGTCGCAGACGGTGAGGACGAGCAGCAGCTTCAGCCGTTCGACCGACTGCACGATCGAAGCAAAATCCTCGATCGTCTTGCGGTCGTTGAGGTCGCGCGTCTGCGCCGTCATCGACATGACGAGATGGTTTTCGACCAGCCAGGCGACGGTCTCGGTGTCGGCGGCCGACAACCCCATATGCGGGCAGATGCGCCGTGCGATCCTGGCGCCGGCCTCCGAATGGTCCTCCGGCCGGCCCTTGGCGATGTCGTGCAGCAGCACGGCGACATAGAGCGCCTCGCGGCTCTTCTTCAGCCCCGGCATCAGCGAATGCGCCAGCGGATGCACCTTGGCGCCGTCGCCGCGCTCGATCTCGGCCAGCACGCCGATGCAGCGGATGAGATGCTCGTCCACCGTATAATGGTGGTACATCGAGAACTGCATCATGGCGACGATCTTGCCGAAGTCGGGGATCAGCTTGCCGAGCAGCCCCGCCTCGTTCATGCGCCTGAGGTTGAGCTCTGCATTGCGGTCCGAAGTCAGGATGTCGAGGAACAGCCGGTTGGCCTCCTCGTCGCGCCTGAGCGACTTGTTGACCAGGCCGAGCGAGCGGGTGAGCAGCTTCAGCGCGTCGGGATGGAACTCCAGCCCATGCTTGTCGGCGAACCAGAACAGGCGGAGCAGGTTGACCGGATCGCGCTCGAACACCATGTCGTCGGCGATGTTGATGCGGTGGTTGTCGACGATGAAGTCGGATGTGCCGGCAAGCTTGCGCTTGCGCCGCGAGAAGGTGAGGAAGATGCGGTTGAAGCCGGGGACGTGCTTGGCTTGCTCTTCCTCGAGCGCGGCGCAGAAGATGCGGGTCAGGTCGCCGACATCCTTGGCGACCAGGAAATAGTGCTTCATGAAGCGCTCGACCGCCGACAGGCCGGGATGCGTGGTGTAGCCCAGCCGCTCGGCGATCTCGCGCTGGATGTCGAAATGCAGCCGCTCTTCGGCCTTGCCGGTGAGGAAATGCATGTGGCAGCGTACCGCCCACAAAAAATCCTCGGCCTTCTGGAATTCGCGATATTCGGCCTCGGTGAAGACGCCTTTCTCGACCAGCTCCTCGCCGGTGCGGACGCGATAGAAATATTTGCCGATCCAGAACAGCGTCTGCAGGTCGCGCAGGCCGCCCTTGCCGTCCTTGACGTTGGGCTCGACCAGATAGCGGCTTTCGCCCGCCTTGGCATGGCGCTCGTCGCGCTCGGCGAGCTTGGCCTGCACGTACTCCGGTCCGGTCGGGCGCACCACCTCATGATCGAAGCGGGTGAGCAGTTCGTCATAGAGCTTGCGCTCGCCCCACAGGAAGCGCGCCTCCAGGATCGAGGTGCGGATGGTGATGTCGGTGCGCGACAGCCTCAGGCACTCTTCGATGTTGCGGGTGGCGTGGCCGACCTTCAGCCCCATGTCCCACAGCATGTAGAGCATGTATTCGACGATCTGCTCGCCCCAGGGCGTCTGCTTGTAGGGAAGCAGGAACAACAGATCGATATCGGAGCCCGGCGCCAGCGTGCCGCGGCCATAGCCGCCGACCGCGACGACCGCCATGCGCTCGGCGGCCGAGCGGTTCTTGACCCGGTAGACATGGCCGGCGGCGAAATCGTAGAGCGCCTGGATCAGCTCATCCATCAGATGCGACAGCCGCTCGGCGCAGGCATTGCCGCCGCCATCCTCCTTCAGCATGGCCTCGGCAATCTTTCGCCCTTCGCCAAGCCTGCCCTTGAGCAACTGCAGGACGGCCGTGCGCGTGGCCTTGCCGGAGCCGTCGCCGGCGCTCGCCCTCGTCAGCGCCGTCATGTCGCGGCGCAAGGCGTCGCCTTCGATGATTTCGTCGAGTTTCAGGGAGATCTTTGCCATTCGGCGGCGTCTATAGCGTGTTTTCGCGGCGCTGTGTATGGGGCGGGCGGCCGCGTTGCCAATGACATGCGATTGATGCAGCGCAAGGCCGGACGACCAAAATTCCCAAAAATCGAAACCGCCCCTTGACCTTCCAGTTACTGGAAGGACTACCTCCGCCCCATTCGATAATTCCGAGGCGTTTCGACATGAGCCATTCCGACCATCATCACCATCACGCGCATGGCGCATCCTGCTGTTCCGCAAAAGGCGCTGCGCCGGCCGCGGAAGCCGTGATCCGCGATCCGGTCTGCGGCATGACGGTGGATCCTTCCGCCGGCAAGCCTACGGCCGAACACAATGGCCGGACATTTCATTTCTGCAGCGAGCGCTGCCGCACGAAATTCCAGGCCGGGCCGGAAACATATCTGACGGCGACCGATCCCGTCTGCGGCATGAATGTCGACCGCGCGAGCGCGAAGCATTTCGTCCGCCACGAAGGCCAAGGCTTCTATTTCTGCTCGGCAAGCTGCAAGGGCAAGTTCGAGGCCGAACCGGCAAAATACCTTGACGGCCGGCCGGCGCCGGAGCCGATGCCGAAGGGCACGCAATACACCTGCCCGATGCATCCCGAGATCATCCGCGACAAGCCCGGCTCCTGCCCGATCTGCGGCATGGCGCTGGAGCCGATGGGCGTACCGACCGGCGATGAGGGGCCGAACCCGGAGCTGGTCGATTTCACCAGGCGATTCTGGGTAAGCGCGGTGTTGTCCGTGCCTTTGCTCGTCTTCGCCATGGCGCCGATGCTGGGTTTCAGCTTCGAAAGCTTCATCGACGGCCGGACGAAGACCTGGGCAGAACTGGCGCTGGCGAGCCCTGTGGTGCTGTGGGCTGCCTTCCCGTTCTTCCATCGCGGCTGGGACTCGATCCTGAACCGCAGTCCGAATATGTGGACGCTGATCTCGCTGGGCGTCGGCGCGGCCTATCTCTACAGCGTGGTCGCCGCCCTGTTCCCAGACATTTTCCCGCATCAGTTCCGTGGCCATGACGGCGCCGTGCCGGTCTATTTCGAGGCGGCCGCGATCATCGTCGCCCTGGTGTTCCTTGGCCAGGTGCTGGAACTCAGAGCCCGCGAACGCACGGGCTCGGCCATTCGCGCCTTGCTCGACCTTGCTCCGAAGACGGCGCGCCTGATCGGCGCCGACGGTTCCGAGAAGGACGTGCCGCTCGACAGCGTCCAGGCTGGAAACCGGCTCCGCATCCGCCCCGGCGATGCTGTGCCGGTGGACGGCATCGTGCTGGAAGGCCGCTCGGCGGTCGACGAATCGATGATCACCGGCGAGCCGCTCCCGGTCGAAAAGACGGAAGGCGATCCCCTGACCGGCGGCACGCTCAACAAGAACGGCTCGCTGATCATGCGCGCCGAAAGGGTCGGCGCCGAGACCACGCTCTCGCGCATCGTCGAAATGGTCGCCAAGGCGCAGCGTTCGCGCGCGCCGATCCAGGCGCTGGCCGACCGCGTATCCTTCTATTTCGTCCCGGCGGTCGTGCTGGTGGCCGTCATCGCCTTCATTGCCTGGTCGTTCTTCGGGCCTGAGCCCAGCCTGATCTTCGCCATCGTCTCGGCGGTGTCGGTGCTGATCATCGCCTGTCCCTGCGCGCTGGGTCTTGCGACGCCGATGTCGATCATGACCGCGACCGGGCGCGGCGCCCATGCCGGCGTGCTGATCAAGGAAGCGGCGGCGCTGGAGCGCTTCGCCTCGGTCGATACGCTGATCGTCGACAAGACCGGCACCTTGACCGAGGGCAGGCCGAAGCTGACCGACGTCGCCGCCGCCGAGAGCGCCGATGAGAATGAACTGCTGGCGCTCGCCGCCACGCTTGAAAAAGGCTCGGAACATCCGCTCGCCGAGGCGATCGTGGAGGGGGCAGCCGAACGCGGCGTCAAGCTTGCCGATGCCGAAAACTTCGAGGCCATCACCGGCAAGGGCGTTGCCGGCACGGTGTCCGGCAGAAAGGTAGCGCTTGGCAATGCGGCGATGATGGCCGACCTTGGCATCGACACCGCGCCTGTTTCCGCCAAGGCGGAGGCATTGCAGGCCGAGGGCAAGACGGCGATGTTCGTTGCCGCCGACGGCAAGCTCGCCGGCCTCGTCGCTGTCGCCGACCCGGTCAAGGCCACCACGGCCGAAGCGATCAGGGCGCTGCACGACAAGGGCCTGAGGATCATCATGGCGACCGGCGACAACGAGCGCACGGCAAAAGCGATTGCCGGCAAGCTCGGCATCGACGAGGTGCGCGCCGGTCTGTTGCCCGATGAGAAGGGCGCGCTGGTCGAGGAATTGCGTGGAACGGGCGCGGGCATTGCCATGGCCGGCGACGGCGTCAACGACGCGCCGGCGCTGGCCAGCGCCGATGTCGGCATCGCCATGGGTACCGGCGCCGATGTCGCGGTCGAAAGCGCCGGCATCACGCTGGTCAAGGGCGATCTCAACGGCATCGTCAGGGCACGCACGCTCGCCCAGGCGACGATCCGCAACATCCGCCAGAACCTGTTCTTCGCCTTCCTCTACAACGTGCTCGGCGTGCCTGTCGCCGCAGGCGTGCTCTATCCGCTCACCGGCACGCTTCTGTCGCCGATGATTGCGGCGGCGGCGATGAGCCTGTCGTCGGTCTCCGTCATTTCCAACGCCTTGCGGCTGAGAACATTGAAACTCTGAGCGAAGCTCCCAGATACGCATTCCAACCGCAAAGGAGACCTGAATGACCCTGGCCAAGAAGATCGTGCTGCTGCTGATGGCGGCGGGAATGCTGCTCGCGGTGTTCCTCGAAAGCGTTCCGGCGCAGTCCGAGGAGATGAAGCACGACATGTCGGGCATGGCGATGGGCGCTGAGAGCCCCGCTACCGTCGGCTACAAGGCGGCGATGGACAAGATGCACGAGGACATGATGCTCAACTACACCGGCAACGCCGACGTCGACTTCGTCCGCGGCATGATCCCGCACCATCAGGGCGCGATCGACATGGCCAAGGTGGTGCTCGCCAACGGCAAGGATCCGGAAATCCGCAAGCTCGCCGAAGGCGTCATCAAGGCGCAGGAAGCCGAGATCAGAGAGATGCAGGACTGGCTTGCCAAGCATCCGGTGAAGTAACTCCCTCGCCGGGAATCCGGTCGAAGGCGAGGACTTCAGTCTGGATTTCCGGCCACGGCTGTGCTGCGATCCGGCCTCACGCGGAGCAGACCATGTCTTCTGAAATCAGAACCACCACCCTGCCGTCCGGCGAAGCCGTCCCGGTGCTGGGCCAGGGCACCTGGAAGATGGGCGAGGACCGCCGGCGCCGCGCCGACGAGGTCGCGGCGCTGAGGCTCGGCCTGGACCTGGGCATCACGTTGATCGACACGGCGGAGATGTATGCCGGCGGCGGCGCGGAGGAAGTGGTGGCGGAAGCCATCGCCGGGCGCCGCGACGAGACCTTTCTGGTTTCAAAGGTGCTGCCGACCAACGCTTCGCGCACCGGCGTGAAGCGGGCCTGCGAGAACAGCTTGAGGCGGCTTTCCACCGATCGCATCGATCTCTATCTGCTGCATTGGCCGGGCAGCGTTCCCTTGGCCGAAACCGTCGAAGCCTTCGAGGCCTTGAAAGCCGCCGGCAAGATCCGCCACTGGGGCGTCAGCAATTTCGACACCGACGAGATGGAGGAGCTGGTCGGCCTGCCCTCCGGAGGCAACGTCCAGACCAACCAGGTCCTCTACAATCTCTCGCGGCGTGGCCCGGAATTCGATCTCGCGCCCTGGAGCCTTAAGCGCGGCATTCCGCTGATGGCCTATTCGCCGGTCGAGCAGGGCGCGCTCGCCCGCAATGCGAGGCTTGATGCCGTAGCTGCCCGCCACAAGGCCACGGCGGCACAGATCGCGCTCGCATGGGTGATGGCGCAGAAGGGCGTCATCGCCATCCCGAAGGCCAGCCGGCAGGAGCACGTCCGCCAGAACGCCGCCGCGCTTGCCATCAGGCTGACGGCGGAGGACTTCGCCGAGCTCGACCGCGCCTTCCCGCCGCCGACGCGCAAGCGCGGGTTGGAGATGATCTGAGGCCGAACCTCACCGAAATTTGCGACCGAACAGAGAGCAAGCATTGGAACGAATCTCAGCCGGGTCTCATCACACGACCTATGAAATCGCAGACATGAGGGTTACCTCGCTGCGGGACGGGTATGTCGACATGCCGGTCCGGCGGCTGCGCCAGCCGGGAGACAAGCCTTTCGGCGCCGATTTCCCATCGCGGGTGCCGCTCTTCGACGGCGCGCTCAGATTATCGGTCAATGCCTTTGCCATCGACGACGGCCGTGAAATCACGCTGATCGATACCGGGTCCTCGAACGCCTGGCACCCGACGATGGGGTTTCTGCCGCAGGCGTTGAGCGAGGCGCGGATCGCAATCGATCGGATACGCACGGTTGCGTTCACTCACACGCATCTCGACCATATCCACGGGCTCGTCCTTGCCGACGGCGAGGACGGTTTCCCGCAGCTCTCCCGCCTGCTTGTCCCGCGGCCGGAGCTCGACATGTTCCGGGCAGTGGCAAGGCTGCAGCGCTTCCATGATCGAGCCCAGCCCTTCGACGCCGGGCAACGCCTGAGCACGGATATCGAGACGATCGCCATTCCCGGTCACGAAGTCGGTCACACATGCTTTCGCGTTGTGAGTGGGGGCGAGACACTGTTGATCTGGGGCGACACCGTGCATGTGCCGTCGCTTCAGTTCGATCGCCCGGAGATCGCATGGGAGTTCGACGCCGACCAGGCGCAGGCGCGTGCAAGCCGGTTGCGAATACTGGGCCTTGCTGCCGACAACGACCATTTCGTTGCAGGCGCGCATCTCGATTCACCCGGCGTCGGTCGGGTTCATCGAACCGAAACAGCTTTCCGCTTCGAACCTGTCTAGAGGTCAATGCATGTCGCGCAAAAGTGTGCAGCGGTTTTGCGAAAACGACATACATAAAAACTAAAGACTTAAAGCGCATCGCCTGAATCCGTTTCAGCGCGACACGCTTTAGTCGCTTGCCGGCAGCCCAAGCCGCATGCGCATCCTGCCCAGCGCTCGCGAAAATACGCTGGCATCGTCAGCGGCGCGGGCAAGCGTGAGTGCACCCTGGACGGCGGCGACGGTTTCCTCGGCTAGCTCGGTTGCCTTGGCTCGTTCATGACCATCTCGGGTCAGCGCCTCGGCAAGCTGCATAACCCAGCGGCCGAAATAGTCCCTTATTTGGCCGGCGAAGAGGTCGCGGGATTCATCCAGCGCGAAGGCGCCGATGAGGCAAATCCGGCGCCCCGAGCGGAAGTAGCTGTCGGTCGCATCGAGCATCTGCCCGATCCCCGTTCTTGGATCTGAGTTGTCGCGCAAGGGCGCAAAGACATTGTCCTCGAACCAGCCATCGATATGGGCAATGACGGCTCTCGCCATCTCTTCCTTGCCGCCGGGAAAGAAGTGGTAGAGGCTTCCCTTGCCGAGCCCTGTCGCCTCGCCGATCAAGGCCAGGCTGGCGCCCTCATAGCCATGCTCGCGGAAAACCTCGGCCACGATCCCCAGCAACTGGTCGCGATCCGGAGCGATGCGCCGCATCCATTCGCCCTAAAGCCCGAGTTCCGAGAGGCCGGGATGGTCGTCCGGCCGGCGGCCGAGCGGCCAGTGGTACTTCCGCTCGCCTTCAACGATCGGCAGGTCGTTGATGCTCGCCACGCGGCGGCGCATGAGCCCGGCTTCGTCGAACTCCCAATTCTCGTTGCCGTAGGAGCGGAACCAGTGGCCGCTGTCGTCGCGCCATTCGTAGGCGAAGCGCACGGCGATGCGGTTGTCGTTCCAGGTCCAGACCTCCTTGATCAGGCGGTAATCCAGCTCGCGCGCCCACTTGCGCTTCAGGAAGCCAACGATCTCGGCGCGGCCGGAAATGAATTCGGCCCGGTTCCGCCAGATGCTGTCCTCGGTATAGGCGAGCGACACCCGCTCCGCGTCGCGGCTGTTCCAGGCGTCCTCGGCGAGCCGTGCCTTCTGCGCTGCTGTTTCGGCCGTGAAAGGCGGCAATGGTGGACGGCTCATGAAAATCTCCTGTCCTCGTTCGGTTGACCGGATATTGTACCGATCGGTACAATGAGTCAACACGGCTTGTGTTCTTTGCGACGCCTCAGGCGGCTGGATCTATCGAATCTCGGTTTTCAGCCTTTCAAAGGCATCCCGGACATATCCCGCCAGCGGATGCCTGGCGTGTTGCTGCTGCCATGTTTCGACGGCCAGGCGCAACGCGACGACTGTCACCAGAGAGACCAGTCGCAGACTGTCGCGCGCTTGGTCCGGCTGCAATTCGCATAAGCCGTCGAAAATGGCTTGCTCGAACTGCAGGTAGCCCGTGTGCCTCCGCGAGCGCAGCGTCTTGCTTTCCCGCATGATCTTGGCCGTCGCCATCATTTGTGATCCCTGGAAACTGCCGATAATATTGAGCAATGCGTCGCGGGCGATGTCGATCGCCGTTCCCGTGGGGGGCTCGGCAAGGATCGATGCTTTGACCACGCTTGCGTGGTTGCCCAGGGATGCAAACAGCACCTCGTCCTTGCTCTTGAAGTAGTGGAAGAACGTCCGGCGCGAGATGCCGGCGGCAGCAGCTATCTCGTCAAGCGTGGTCGCGTCATAGCCATTGGCCAGGAAAGCCTTCAGGCCGGCGTCGGCGATACGGCGGGACGTTTCTCGCCGCTTCCGCTCGCGCAGGCCTTCCGGTTTTGGCGCATCGTTCATGGAGCGCTCCTGCCACGACCTTTCCTCAAATGCGACAAGAAATTTGGCTCACATTCAAGTCCCGTCATCACGCCTCGCCATAATGGTGCCATCAATTTATTGCACTGAGTGCAATTATTGACCGTCCCCCAAAACGCCCCGCCGGGCGCACCCAGACAGAGGCATCCATGGCAGCTTGCTTGCGTTCCCGTCGCGAGGCTCACATCAGTCGTGGCCCGTTCGATCCGCGCGCGTGCCGCGCGGATCACCGCGTAATATGGCCGTTTGTGCTGGTCTTGAGCATGCTCGCGGTCGGCTGCGCGTCCGCGCCCCTGGATCAGGTAGGCTCGCTGCAATCCTATGACGAGTTGAAACCGTCGGACGGTTTGTTGGCCCGCTCACTAATGCGGGTGAGCAAGGACGACGTGCTTGCGGCAAAGACCGTTCGGATCATTCCGACGGGCTTCTCGCAGTCCGCCGGCGGAAGATCGACATTGTCCCAAGCGCAGCGCAGCCTTGTCACCAACGCTGTCGACAGGACGCTCTGCTCGGGCTTGAGCCAGCGCTTCCGTGTGGTCGATCTGACCGAGCCCGCCGACCTGACGGTCCATGCCATGGTGACGCACGTGACGCCGACGAACGCTTTGGCGGTCGGCGTTTCGAAAGTCGCCTCAACGGCGGTTTCCGTCGCGCTGCCTGAAATGCGGGTCCCGGTTCCTCGTCTGCCAATCGGATTGGGCAGCCTGTCGCTCGAAGCCGAAGCGATCGGCGACAACGGCAAACAGGCGGCGGCGATGATCTGGGGGCGCGGCGCCAACGCCTTGCTGGATTCCGGCCGGGTCGCCCGCGAGGGCGACGCCTACGACCTGGCGGCGAAGTTCGGCGACGATTTCAGCAAGCTCCTGGTCACCGGCAAGACGCCGCTGAACAAGCTGCCATCGCTGCCGACGAGGGCGGAATTGCGCGCCATGGTCGGCGGCGGGCCGAAATATCCCGCCTGCAAGGCCTTCGGCAAATCGCCCGGTCTCGTTGGCTTCGTCGGCGATCGGATGGGATTGCCGCCGGCCTGGACCGACAAGGGAGCCGCGGTACGCGACGACTGAGGCGGGTGATACAAGTGCAGAAGAAGTCCCCGATGCCGCTTTCAGCTTTTCAACAAGGCAGAAGGATGCGTTTCCTTTGGCTGGTTGCTCCCGTCGTCCTGGCGCCGGCCCTGCTTGCGGAGAGTGGGTGGCCGCAAGGCAGCACCTTTCGCGAAATGCTGGAATTTGCGGGTACCGTGCTGATCCTCATCTGTATCGGCGGCCGCTGCTGGGCATCGCTGTATGTTGGCGGACGCAAGAACCGTGAACTCGTCACAACCGGCCCCTATGCCTATACGCGCAACCCGCTTTATTTCTTCTCGGCCCTTGGACTGGCCGGCGTCGGGCTGACATTCGGGTCGCTGATCCTTTCGGCGTTTCTCTTTGCCTTCACCTATCTAGTCTTTTCCTATGTCGCGACGCGCGAAGCGATCACGCTGGACGCCATCTTTGGCGAGGCCTATTGGCGCTATTGTCAAAGCGTGCCGGCCTTCTTTCCCCGTCTGTCGCGCGATTACGACGACGTCTTGGGCCCGTCTCCCGTCACCTTCGACTCGGTGGCGCTGAGGCGGACCGCCATCGACAGCTCTTACTTCCTTGTGGCGATACTGGCGGTCGAATTGCTCGGCTGGCTCCAGTCGGCAAGGCTGGTGACGCCGATGTTCCGATTGTTTTGATTACCGGTCCGCCAGCCCCTTCAGCCGATAGAGCGCCTCCAGCGCCTCGCGCGGCGTCATCTCGTCCGGATTGATCGCGCCGAGCGCGTCGCCCAGCGCATCGCTCTTCACCGGCTTCGGCGCTTCGCGCTTCACCGCCACGGAAAACAGCGGCAGGTCGTCGACCAGACGGTTGGTCTTGCCAGAGACTTCGCCTTCCTCGAGTTGGTGCAGCACTTGCCTAGCGCGCGCCACCACCGCTTCCGGCAGGCCGGCGAGCCGCGCCACCTGGACGCCGTAGGAACGGTCGGCCGCGCCCTTGCCGACCTCGTGCAGGAAGACGACGTCGCCTTCCCATTCCTTGACCCGCATGGTGACGTTGGAGAGCCGCGACAGCTTGCCGGCCAGCGCCGTCATCTCGTGGAAATGCGTGGCGAAGATCGCCCTACAGCGGTTCTTCTCGTGCAGATACTCAACCGCCGCCCAGGCGATCGAGAGGCCGTCGAAGGTCGCGGTGCCGCGGCCGATCTCGTCGAGGATGACCAGCGCCCGCTCGCCCGCCTGGTTGAGGATCGCCGCCGTCTCGACCATCTCGACCATGAAGGTGGAGCGGCCGCGCGCGAGGTCGTCGGAAGCGCCGACGCGCGAGAACAGCCGGTCGACGACGCCGATATGGGCGCTCTGCGCCGGCACGAAGGAGCCGGTCTGGGCCAGGATGGCGATCAGCGCGTTCTGTCTGAGGAAGGTCGACTTGCCGCCCATATTGGGACCGGTGAGAAGCCAGATCGCGCCGGCCTTCGCCCCGCCTTCCGGCGAGAGGTCGCAGTCATTGGCGACGAACGGCCCTTCGCCGGAACGCCTGAGCGCCTGTTCGACGACCGGATGCCGCCCGCCGGAAATCTCGAAGGCGAGGCTGGCATCGACCGCCGGCCGGCACCAGCCCTCGTTTTCGGAAAGAAGGGCCAGCGCCGCCGACACGTCGAGCACGGCGAGTGCCTCGGCGCCGGCGCGGATGCTGTCGGCCTCGCCGACCACCTCCGCCGTCAGCCGGTCGAAAGTGGCAAGCTCGATGCTCAGCGCCTTGTCTGCGGCGTTGGCGATCTTCGATTCCAGCTCCGCCAGTTCCGTCGTCGTGAAGCGCATGGCGTTGGCCATGGTCTGGCGATGGATGAACCGCGCCTTCGCCGCGTCGCTGCCGGTCATCACGCCATGATGGTTGGCGGTGACTTCGATGTAATAGCCGAGCACATTGTTGTGCCGGATCTTCAGTGAGCGGATGCCGGTCTCCTCGATCAGCGAGCGTTCCAGCCCGGCGATCACTTTTCGCGACTCGTCGCGCAATGCCCGCATTTCGTCGAGTTCGGCATTGTAGCTCGACCGCACGAAGCCGCCGTCGCGTCTGATCAGCGGCAGTTCGTCGTCGAGCGCCTCGCTGAGATGGCGGGCGAGCGCTTCGGGCAAGGCCTTGATCGCCGCCAGCGCCGCGCCGAGTTCGGCGGGCAGGCCCGTCGTCGCGAACAGCGCGGCGATCGCGCCCGCCGCCTCGAAACCGGCGCGCAGCGCGCCGAGATCGCGCGGGCCGCCGCGATTGAGCGCCAGCCGCGACAGCGCCCTCGGCATGTCGGCAACGCTTTTCAGGCTCGTCCGCAGGCCTTGGCAGAGCCGCGTCTCGGCGCGGAAGAACGAGACCGAATCCAGCCTTGCGGAAATCGCCGCCGGGTCGGTCAGTGGCGCCATCAGCCGGTCGGCGAGCAATCTCGCGCCGCCGCCGGTCACCGTGCGGTCGATCGCCTTGAACAGCGAGCCGTCGCGGCTGCCTGACAGCGTGCGCAACAGCTCCAGATTGGCGCGCGTCGCCGGATCGATGAACAGCGTCGAGCCGCTCTCCTCGCGCTCGGGCCGCGACAGCGGCGGCCGCTCGGCCTTCTGCGTTTTCTCGACATAGGCGATAGTGCCGGAGATCGCCGACAATTCGGCGCGCGAGAACGTGCCGAAGCTGTCGGGCGTCGCCACCTCGAAAAAGCGGGCGATGCGGCCGGTGGCCGATGCCGAATCGAACAGCGACGGCGGCTGCGGGTTGGCGACCCGCCCGAGCACGTCGAAGACCGGCCGCAATTCCGGGTCGTGGAACACCGGTTCGGCGACGATCAGCTCGCGCGGATCGACGCGGAAGATGTCGGCAAGCAGCCGTTCGGCCGTGGTTTCCGCCACGCGGAACGCGCCGGTCGAGATGTCGATCCAGGCCAGCGCGAAGCTGCCTTGGCTGGCCGCATTGCCGCCCTTCACCCGTCCCAGAGCCATCAGGTAGCTCGATTCCGAGGGCGCCAGCAGCTTGTCCTCGGTGATGGTGCCGGGCGTGACCAGCCGCACCACATCGCGGCGCACCACCGACTTCGAGCCTCGCTTCTTGGCTTCCGCCGGATCCTCGATCTGCTCGCAGACGGCGACGCGAAAACCTTGCGCGATCAACTTCTGCAGGTAGTCGTCCGCCGCATGCACCGGCACGCCGCACATCGGAATGTCGTGGCCCTGGTGCTTGCCGCGCCGGGTCAGCACGATGCCGAGCGCCTGGCTCGCCTTTTCGGCGTCGTCGAAGAACAGCTCGTAGAAATCGCCCATGCGGTAGAAGAGCAGCGAATCCGGGTTCGCCGCCTTGATCTCGATATACTGCTCCATCATCGGCGTGACGGTGCCCACGGCGGGCGCCGGCGTCGTCGTCTCCTGGGCGTCGGTATCGGTCGGCATGTGCATGTTCATGCCGGAACGCTAGCAGAAGTGGCAGTGCGGTTTAATGCCGGCGCCTCGAAAAGCAGGGGAAAGCGCGAGCTATGCTGCCAGCCGGCTGCCAACTGAGCCGCCGCATTGCCTTGTCCGCCCGCGTTGAAGCAGCTTCGCCGGGCTTGGCGGTTTACAGCGGCCGCGTGTAGCCTTAATCCGGAATGCCATAAGAAAGCACCCGTCCCAAGCGGTGCCGCACAGGTGAGGAAATCGAAAGCATCATGGCCAAGAAAACCGAAAGCAGCGGGCCCTCCGTCAGCGCGCAGGAGGCGCTGGAATTCCACGCCATGGGGCGGCCAGGCAAGCTGGAGATCGTCGCCACCAAGCCGATGGCAACCCAGCGCGATCTCAGCCTCGCCTATTCGCCGGGTGTGGCCGTTCCCGTGCGCGCCATCGCTGAAGACCCGAGCCGCGCCTTCGACTACACGGCGCGAGGCAACATGGTCGCCGTCATCTCCAACGGCACCGCCATCCTAGGCCTCGGCAATCTCGGCGCGCTGGCCTCGAAGCCGGTGATGGAAGGCAAGGCGGTGCTGTTCAAGCGCTTCGCCGATGTCGATTCGATCGATCTCGAGGTGGCGACGGAGGATGCCGACGAGTTCATCAACTGCGTGCGCTTCCTCGGCCCCTCCTTCGGCGGCATCAACCTCGAGGACATCAAGGCGCCGGAATGCTTCATCATCGAACAGCGCCTGCGCGAGCTGATGGACATCCCGGTCTTCCATGACGACCAGCACGGCACCGCCATCATCTCGTCCGCCGGGCTGCTCAACGCGCTGGAGATCACCGGCCGCGACATGAAGACCACGAAGATGGTCTGCAACGGCGCGGGCGCCGCGGGCATAGCCTGCATCGAACTGATGAAGGCGATGGGTTTTTCGCCGGAGAACATCACCCTCTGCGACACCAAGGGCGTGGTCTACCAGGGCCGTACCGAGGGCATGAACCAGTGGAAGTCGGCGCATGCGGTCAAGACCGAGGCGCGCAGCCTCGCGGAAGCGCTGGACGGCGCCGACGTCTTCCTTGGCCTCTCAGCCAAGGGGGCGCTGACCACCGCGATGGTGCAGTCGATGGCGAAGAACCCGATCATCTTCGCCATGGCCAATCCCGATCCGGAGATCACGCCCGAGGAAGTGGGCGAGATCCGCACCGACGCCATCATGGCGACCGGCCGTTCGGATTACCCGAACCAGGTCAACAATGTGCTTGGCTTTCCCTATATCTTCCGTGGCGCGCTGGATGTCCGCGCCACCACCATCAATGACGAGATGAAGATCGCCGCGGCTCGCGCGCTGGCGGAGCTGGCGCGACAGGACGTGCCGGACGACGTCGCCGCCGCCTATCAGGGCAACCGGCCGAAATTCGGCCCCAACTACATCATCCCGGTGCCGTTCGATCCGCGCCTGATCTCGGCAATCCCGCTCGCGGTGGCCAAGGCCGCGATGGACTCCGGCGTTGCCCGCAAGCCGATCCTTGACCTCGACCGCTACGCACAGGAGCTTTCGGCGCGCCGCGATCCGATCGCATCCACGCTGCAGCGCATCTACGACCGCGTCCGCCGCCAGCCCAAGCGCATCGTCTTCGCCGAGGGCGAGGAGGAGCAGGTGATGCGCGCTGCCGTCTCCTATGTGAACCAGAAGCTCGGCACCGCAATCCTTCTCGGGCGCGACGACGTCATCAAGGAGAACGCCAGGAACGCCGGCATCGACTTGAACAAGCAGGGCCTCGAGATCATCAATGCCCGGCTGTCGCGCCGCAACGCGATCTATACCGACTATCTCTACGAGCGAATGCAGAGGAAAGGTTTCCTGTTCCGCGACTGCCAGCGCCTGATCAACAACGACCGCAACCATTTCGCCGCCTGCATGGTGGCGCTTGGCGATGCCGACGGCATCGTCACCGGTGTGACCCGCAACTATTCGACCGCTCTCGACGACATCCGCCGCGTCATCGATGCCAAGCCCGGGCACCGCGTCATCGGCGCCTCGATCGTGCTGGCGCGCGGCCGCACCGTGATGATCGCCGACACCGCAGTGCACGACATGCCCAACGCCGAGCAGATCGCCGACATCGCCGAGGAGGCCGCCGGCTTCGCCCGCCGCATGGGCTACGAGCCGCGGCTCGCCATGCTTGCCTACTCGACCTTCGGCCATCCGCAGGGCGAGCGCTCGGAGCGGATACAGGAGGCGGTACGCATCCTCGACAAGCGCCGCGTCGACTTCGAATATGATGGCGAGATGGCGGCCGACGTGGCGCTGAACCCCCGCGCCATGGCGCAATATCCGTTCATCAGGCTCACCGGTCCGGCCAATGTGCTGGTGATGCCGGCGTTCCACTCGGCCTCTATCTCGACCAAGATGCTGCAGGAACTCGGCGGCTCGACCGTCATCGGCCCGCTGCTGGTCGGTTTGAACAAGCCGGTCCAGATCGTCTCGCTCAACGCCAAGGATTCAGACATCGTCAACATGGCGGCGATCGCGGCCTACACGGCAGGGAATTGACGAGCGGTCGCTGCACCACTTCTGAAAAGCAAAGGGCCCGCGGCGATGCCGCGGGCCTTTCCGTTAAGATCGCAGGGATCGATCAGAACGAGCGTTGGAAGCGGAGGATACCGCCGACGCTGTTTTCCTTGTCGGCTTTGGTAAAATTGGTGACGCTGTCTTCGCCGAGATGCAAATAGTCGACTTCGGCGGTGACCTTGAGACCCTTGACGATTTCATAGGCAATGTTCGCCGCGACGCCAAAATTCTTGCCTTCGTCATAGGAGAGCTGGGCGTTGAACGAGGTCTTCTCGTTGATGGTATAGGTACCACCGCCCCAC
>NZ_RZSC01000739.1:0-2862 GCF_003998155.1 Mesorhizobium sp. M1E.F.Ca.ET.063.01.1.1 | reverse complement strand
TATCAGGTGAGATACCGGCAGAAGGCGCAGCAGCTGGCGGAGCGCCTGAGCCTTGCGCCGCCCGAAGCCGGATCCGCGGATGAAGCAGCTTGCGAACGGCTGGCGGAAAGGCTGCTTGCCTCGGATCCGACCGCGGAGCCTGCGCACCGGGCATTGATGCGCATCCATGCAGCGAGGGGCCACGAAAACGCGGCCTTGCGTCAGTTCGAGACCTGCCGCGCGGCGCTGAAGAAGTATCTGGGCGTGGAGCCCGAGGCGCAGACGCAGTCACTGGCGGCGTCGCTGCAAACGCGGAGCGGAAATCGCCCGACCACGTCGACGCACGACACCGCCCAGCCGGTCCAGCCTGTCGCCACGCCCGCGAGACCGCAAGACCAGCCATCGGTGGCGGTGATGCCTTTCGACAATCTCGGCGGGGCGGAGGACGAGTATTTCGCCGACGGCGTTGTCGAGGAGATCACCGCCGCGCTTTCGCGCATCCGGGATTTCTTCGTCATCGCACGCCAGTCCGCCTTCACCTATAAGGGACGCTTCGCCGACGTGCGCGAGGTCGGCCGGGAACTCGGCGTGAATTACGTGGTCGAAGGCACGGTTCGGCGGGGCGGCGACCGGCTGCGCATTTCCGTGCAGCTCGTCGATGCCGACACTCGGACACAATTGTGGTCCGAGCGCTACGAGGGCGCGACCGAGGACGTTTTCGAGTTCCAGGACAGGATCGCGGCGCAGGTGGCCGGCGCCATGCATCCGGCCATCCGCGGCGCCGAGATCGAGCTTGCCAGGCGCAAGCCGCCGACCAGCCTGCGGGCCTATGATTTCGTCATGCGCGCCTATCCGAACATTTGGGGCCGCCGCAAGGACACCAACGACCAGGCAATAGAGCTGCTCAAGAGAGCGATTGCCATCGATCCGGCCTATGGTCGCGCGCATGCGCTTCTGGCGTGGTGCTGCGCCTCGAACGCCGCGTATCTGTGGGCCGAGCAGCCGGAAAGGGAGCTGGAAAGGGCGCGCGCGGCGGTCGAAGCCGCGGGCTCGATCGGCGACGATCCGACCGCTTTGGCCGCCGCCGGATCGGCATTGAGCATGTGCGGCGAGCAGGAGCGCGCCACCACCTTCATCGAAAGAGCGCTCGCGCTCGATCCGAACAATGCTTGGGCATGGGCACGCCATGGCTGGATCGCTATCTACAAGGACGAAGCCGTCCGCGCGCCGGAACGGTTCCAGCGGGCGATGACGCTGAGCCCGATGGATCCGTTCGCATTCAACATGAGACTGGGAATGGCCACAGCCCTGGCCAAGACAGGTTCCCTTTCCCAGGCCGTCGCCATCGCCCGCGAGGTGATCGCCGCCCATCCCGACATCATCATGTCCTATCGATACCTCGCGGCCTGGTCGGCGATGAACGGCGACCAGGAGACCGCCCGCTGGGCCGCGCAAAAGCTGCTCACCGCCCAACCGGGCTTCACGATCGAGCGATACCGGTCGCTGCCTATCTTTCGGAACACGCCGGAATGGGCGGACAAGGTGGTCGAAGCCTTGATTCAGGCGGGATTGCCCGAACGCTGATCGCTTAAGATGCGATCGTCTCCGTTAACCATCGATTAACTATCCGATCGCCTTTAATTCGATCTTGGAGGATACTGATTTTGGAGCGAAACGGTGGTTCGCTCCGGGAGCCTGAACAGGAAAAGAGTCGTCGCACCGGCGCACTTGAGATGTTCGCCTGTAGGCGGCCGACCAAAAAAGCGACGGGACACCGTCGTCTCACGGGGAGGCGCAAGCATCGAAGTCGATGAGGAGCGCCAAAATGAAGATCGAAGAAGCAGTTACAGCGGTGACAGCCGAAGCGAGCGCACTTATGTCTTGCCTTGGCCAGCCCGTTGTCGCCTACCACGTCACCGAAATAATGAGGGAGACGGACGTGGAGCACGCTCGCGAGATGCAGCTCGCCTTGATGCGGCGAAGCGTCGAGGCTCTTGTCGATGATGGCTTGGAGGACGTCGCTGCCGAACATTTTGCATCGAAGTTCGATGGTCGCATCGGCTTGACCTGGAGACTTCTGCACTCGTCAGACGGCGCGCCGCACTGATCTCGACCGGTCCAGCGTCGGACGCTACCTCGACCGCCGTGACGCGCGCCCGATTTCAGGCGCGCGCCGGCAGCTTCGGTCGATTTGGCAGCTTCCTTCTACCAATCGAAGCAGCGGGGCAGGGTCGGGACGATCCGTTCGGCCGAACCTGCGGGCAGCCTCAACTCCGACGGCGAAGAGCCCGCCGGGGGCCTGCTCGCCCATCTCTACCCGGTGCCCCGTAAGCTGCTGAAATCCTTAACGTGATTTTCATTCCACTCGCTTAGCCATTTGGCATGAAATATTCCAAGCAGGCTGGTCCAGATTCCGTGCCCCAGGGGCAAAGCGAATCCGTGGAAGCGGGAATCCTGCGGGATCAGCTCGCCGATCTCAGGGTGGGGCTCTTCGTTTCGATGCCCGTCGGTACGGTCCTCTCGGCCCTGGTCCTGGCGGTGCAGATGCTTTCGGGTGGCGGCCTTGCGGCGGTGCTGTGGTTTGCGGCGGTCAGCCTGATAAACGGCGCTCGCATAGGACTTGCGCTTGCCCAATCGGATGTCCCCGATGGTGGGCCCGATGGCGGGTTGAAGCCGGTCGGTGCCCGACTTTCTCTCTACGGGATGCTGGCTCTGGCGTCGGGTATCGCATGGTCTTTTCTGGCCGTGCTGACGAACGGATACACCACTCCACAGGCGCCGCTCTATTTGGTCGTTCTTGCGGGTCTGTCGGCCGGTTCAGTCACCTACGGAGCATCATACGCGCCGGCTTCGATCAACTTCATGACGCTGCCGCTTCTGGTC
>NZ_RZSC01000738.1:0-2867 GCF_003998155.1 Mesorhizobium sp. M1E.F.Ca.ET.063.01.1.1 | reverse complement strand
GTTCTGGCGAGCGGCAGACGTCGTCGGGTGGCTGTCGAGCGAAGTCGGCCAGCGCTTCGCCGTTTCAATCGTTTCCGCGATCCTGATAATGCTGGTCGGCGGCCTGATCTATCTCGCCGTCCAATCGTGGGTGGAATATCGCCTCAATCCGAATTACGGCCATGTCCCCTCCCCGCGCGAACGGACGCTTCTCGCCCTGTTCCGCAATGCCTTCGTGGTCGCGCTGGGCGTCCTCATCGTCATGCTGGTGCTGTCCGAGTTTGGCGTGAACATCGGCCCGCTGCTTGCCGGCGCCGGCGTTGTCGGCCTCGCTGTCGGCTTCGGGGCGCAAAAACTGGTGCAGGACATCATCACCGGCGCCTTCATACAGTTCGAGAACGCGATGAACGAAGGCGATGTGGTGACCGCAGGAGGGGTCACAGGCACCGTTGAGCGGCTGACAATCCGGTCCGTGTCGTTGCGCACCCTCGACGGCGCCTATCATCTCATCCCGTTCTCTTCCGTCGATGCCGTGACGAACTTCATGAAGACCTTCAGCTATCACGTCGCATCGATCGGCGTGGATTACGGGGCGAGCATTCCCGAGGTGAAGCAGGCGATGCACGAGGCCTTCGACAAACTGAAGGAGGCCGGGTTCGCGGGCGACATCATCGGCGACCTCGAGATGCATGGCGTGACCGAATTCGCCGACTCCGCCATTTTGGTTCGGGCCCGCATCAAGACCAAGCCCGGAAAGCATTTTGCCCTCGGTCGCGCCTATAACGAGATCATCAAGGAGGTCTTCGAGGAGCGCGGCATCGAGATACCTTTCCCTCATGTGACGTTCTACATGGGCGGCGAAGACAAGGCGGGAAAGTCACCGCCGCCGCGCATCAAGCGGCCCGGGCCAAAGCTTGCGACGGAAAGGCCCAAGCGCAGCGCGGCGACAAACGCTGCATTGGCCAAGTCGCCCAAACGCGGGCGCAAGACCAAGGTCACCCAGGACGGTCCGCCCGATGAAGGGCACGATGCGCCCGACCAGACCGAGGTTTCCTAGCAGGGACCGCTCGGGAGATTGTCCAAGCGTGGATCCGCGTTACGCCCAGCATTCGTGATCGGCGAGCACCTCGTCGATCACCCGGCGCTGCCTTCCGACCTCGGCTTGGTTGGCGTCATGTCCGGCAACGGTAATCAGCGCCTTCCATAGCGTCCAGCCGCGGCCGCGCGCCCAGGTCGCCTCATCGACCGCGATGGCGGTGCGGAAAGCCTCCCGGCTTTCGCCCTCGAAAAAGGTCCAGGCGATCGCGAGGTCGCAGGACGGGTCGCCGACGCCGGAGGTGCCGAAGTCGATGACGGCGCTCAGGCGGCCGTCTTCGACCAGGAGATTGCCTGAGGCGACATCGCCGTGGAACCAGACGGGCGAGCCGTGCCAGGTGGCGGCCAGGGCCGCTTCCCAGACCGTCGTGGCGGCTTGTGTATCGATCTGGCCATCGAGTGCTGCGATCGCCTGCCTCGCCTCGCCGTCATAGACCGTCAGCGGTCCGCCGCGATAAAAATTGTGCTGGCCAGGACCTGGCCCGCCGGTCGGATCGATCCGTTTCAGGGCGACGAGGAAATCGGCGAGCGAGAGCGCGAACGTGCTGAGATCGGCGACGCGTCCGTTCTTGGCCGTCCCGCCACCGATCCAGCGGTAGACGGACCAGTGCCACGGATAGAACGCGACCGGCTCGCCCATGGCCAGCGGCTCCGGGATCGGCAGCGGCAGATGCGGCGCGAGCTTCGGCAGCCAGCGCTGCTCCTTCTCGACCTGCAGCGAATAGGGAGCCGCGCTTGGCAGCCTGACTGTCATCTCGTCGCCGAGATGGAAGGTGCGGTTGTCCCAACCACCGAACGCGACGGGCTTCACCGGCAAATGCCGCCATTCCGGAAACTGCGCATCGACCAGCCGGCGCACGAGATCGGTGTCGATTTCCACTTTCGGGTCATGCATGTCGTTGTCCTAAATCGCTGCGCGGTTTTAGACGGCATGCATCTGAGTCATGCATGTCGTCATCCCAAAACCGCGCCGCACTTTTGGGCGACATGCATCAGTGCGGAAACTCCAGCCCCATCTCGCGATAGCGCTCGGGGTCGTCGCCCCAGTTCTCGCGCACCTTCACGAACAGGAAGAGATGCACCTTTTGCTCGAGGATCTCGGCGATCTCGGCGCGCGCGGCCTGGCCGATGGCGCGGATCGTCTCGCCTTTGTGGCCGAGCACGATCTTCTTCTGGCTGTCGCGCTCGACATAGATGACCTGCTCGATCCGCACCGAGCCGTCCTTCTTCTCTTCCCATTTCTCGGTCTCGATATGCGAGGAATAGGGAAGCTCCTGATGGAGTCTCAGATAGAGTTTCTCGCGGGTGATCTCGGCCGCGAGCTGGCGCATCGGCAGGTCGGATATCTGGTCTTCCGGATAATACCAGGGCCCGGCCGGCAGCGTCTCGGCAAGATAGTCGAGCAGGTCCTTGCAGCCGGAGCCGGTGAGCGCCGAAACCATGAAGGTGCGCTTGAACGGAACTCTTTCGTTTGCTGCCGATGCCAGCGCCAGAAGCGTCTCCGGCTTGACCCGGTCGACCTTGTTGAGGACGAGCAGCATCGGCTGCTGGACGTCCTTCAGCCGGTCGAGGATGGCGTCGGCATCGCCCTTGATGCCGCGTTCGGCATCGATCAGAAGCACGACGACGTCGGCATCCTTGGCGCCGCCCCAGGCGGTGGTGACCATCGCCGTGTCCAGCCGGCGCTTCGGCTTGAAGATGCCGGGCGTGTCGACGAAGACGATCTGCGCGTTCTCATGCGTGGCGATGCCGCGCACGATCGCGCGGGTTGTCTGCACCTTGTGGGTGACGAT
>NZ_RZSC01000737.1:0-2875 GCF_003998155.1 Mesorhizobium sp. M1E.F.Ca.ET.063.01.1.1 | reverse complement strand
GTCCAAACAGAGGGGAGGGGTTAGGGGTGGGGGTAGTCAGATCGCCTTGGCGTGCAGCGCGCCGCGATAGGAGTCGCGCAGGTAGCCCAGCGTGGCGTCGGCATCGGCCGGCTTGCCGAACAGATAGCCCTGGCCGCCGGCGCAGCCGAACTGGACGAGGCGGTCGGCCTGCGCTTCCTCTTCGATGCCTTCGGCGACCACATCCATGCCGAGCCCTTCGCACATGGCGAGAATGGCGCGGATGATGTGCTCCGACGGCCGGTCGTCGAGAATGGAGGAGACGAAGGCGCGGTCGATCTTCAGCTTGTCGAAATGGAATTCGCGCAGGCGTCCGAGCGACGACTGGCCGGTGCCGAAATCGTCGAGCGAGACGCGGATGCCGACGCGGCGCAGGTCTCCGACGATCTTTTCGGCCGAAGCCGGGTCGGTCATCAAGCCGGTTTCGGTGATCTCGATCTCAAGCCGGCTCGGATCGAAGCCGGTGCGGTCGAGGATCGCCAGGATATGCAGGCCGGTGTTCTGGTCGACGAGCTGCGACGGCGACAGATTGAAGGACAGGAACAGGTCCTTCGGCCAGTTGCGGGCAGCCTCGGTCGCCTTGCGCAGGACGAGCTGCGACAGCGGACCGATGATGCCGCGCTCCTCGGCGATGGGAATGAAGACGCTCGGCGGCACCGTGCCGAGATCGCGATCGGTCCAGCGGGCCAGCGTCTCGAAGCCGATGGTGCGGCGACTGTTGAGATCGACGATCGGCTGGAAATGCGGCTCGACCTCGCCGGCGGAGACGGCGCGGCGCAGCGCCTGCTCGATACGGGTGACGCGCTTGGCGGCCTCCTCCATCTCGCGGGTGTAGACCACGACGCGGCCGCGGCCCGAACGCTTGGCGTGGTAGAGCGCGGTCTCGGCCTTGTTGATCAGGATCTCGGTGGTCTCGTCGCCGGAATAGAACAGCGAGCAGCCGACCGAGGCCGACAATCTCGCGGTACGCTCGCCGACGTCGTAGGGCGCCGACAGGATCTCGATCAGCATGCGCGACTTCTCGGCCGCCTGCTCCTCGCTGAACACCATCGGATAGAGATAGGCGAACTCGTCGGCGCCGATACGGCAGACGGTGGAATAGCCGTCCATCGAGGCGCGCAGGCGCATCGCCACCTGGATCAGGATGTCGTCGCCGGCCTTGTGACCGAACAGGTCGTTGATCGGCTTGAAGCCGTCGAGATCGAGGATGCCGACGGTGAAGGGCGCGGGATCGTCGGCGCGATCGCTGATCAGGCGATCGACCTTGTCGAAGAAGCGACGATGGTTGCCAAGCCCGGTCAGCGGATCGGTGAAGGCCAGATCCGAGTTTTCCCTGCCTGGCTGCCCGGTGCCAAACGTCGTTTGCATCATGTCCCTGTTGTGATGGCGGTATTTATCTTCAGACTGGCAGCAAAGCGTTTAGGAAAGGTATCGGAAAAATCGATTTTTCAATGGCCTCAAAAGTCCGCACGGCGCTTAAAGCACGTGGCGCTGAAACGGATCAGGCGACGCGTTTTTAGTCTTTGTTTTGATGCATGTCGTTGTCCCAAAACCGCTGCGCAGTTTTGGGCGACATGCATTAGCCGGCTTGCCTGAGGCGATAGAGCTCGATCGGGCTGCCTTTCGTCTCGGCGACCGGCTCCAGCCAGTCCGGAACACTGCCCTCGAGCAGACCGGAAAGGAAGCCGCGCGGCGCCCTTTTGGCCAGCATGGCGCTTTCGCCGCTGCCGCGGCAGACCGCCACCAGGCCGACGCGATGCGCCTCCACGATTTTGCGTGCCGCGTCCGGCGTGCCGAGAAACGCGTCCAGCACCAGAAGATTGCCGGCGACATTGCGGTGGTAGGGACCGGCAAAGACCCGATGCCCCGAAAAGGCCAGGATCGGCGACCCCAGATTGGACGTCGCCAGCACGCTGGTTTCGGGCATGCGGCCGAACGCCGCGAAGCTGGCCGTCTTCTCGCAACCCTTGTCGGTGCTGCTTTCGTCCGCGGCAGAGGTGTTTTTTTCCAATGCTACCGAGGTCGCCGCGGCGGCGCCTATCCAAACCGGATTGATCGATACAAGCCAGACCGCACCAAGGCGCAAAGCCACTGCCAGCGAGGAATTGGTTTCGGCCCGCGCGCGCCATTTCGCGATCCAGGCGGACAGCGGGATCACGCCAAAGGCGATCGAGAATGTCGAGCCGCGCACCTGCCAGACCGCAACGCTGAAGGCGACGACGAGCAGCGCGCCGACAAGGCTGTCCTGCCGGCGCCACCCGCCACGGCCCAGACGCAGCGCCATCAGAAAAATCGCCACCAGCGGCGTCCCGTAGCGCGCCGCCACGAGCGCAGGCTTGTCGACAACCAGCGCAAACAGCGACTGGGCTTCCGTGATGTGATCCAGCCACAATTGCTTGAGACGCGGGTCGAGGCTGGCATAGGGCGCGGTCAGGCATTGCGGGAACAGCGCCAGCATGACCAGCCCGATGGCCGCCGCCAACACGGCGAGCGACGCCAGACGATGCCGCCGGCCGCGAGCGGCGAGCCCGCTCGCGGCAATAGCCGAGAGCCCGATACCGGCGACGGCGGCGGCGACGAACTGCACCGTCGAGAAGGCGTCGCATCGCGCCTCGCCCCATGCCGAGGCCGGGATGGTGGCCAGGAAGACAAGCGTCGAGACACCGGCGAAGCCCAGTCCGAAATCCCTGGCGATCGCGCGCTCGCCGCTCTCGTCGACAACAAAAAGCAGCGCCACGCAGACGCCGATGGTGGCGACATAGGGCACGGTTTCCATGCCGACGGCGAGCGTCAGCGCCGCGCAGAGGCCGGAAACAAACGCGGCTGCCCGATGCGCCGGGGCCTCGAGCAGCAATGC
>NZ_RZSC01000736.1:0-2877 GCF_003998155.1 Mesorhizobium sp. M1E.F.Ca.ET.063.01.1.1 | reverse complement strand
ACTATGTGCTGAAGGCCGATGGCGGGGAGGGCGCGGCCCCCTTGCTCAATTCATTCGGCGGCAAGATCACGACGTTCCGCCGGCTGGCGGAATCGATGCTGGAGAAGATCGAAGGTTTTCTCGGCAAGCGCGGCAAACCATGGACCGCCAATGCGCCGCTGCCCGGCGGCGATTTTCCGGCGACCGGTTTCGACGCGCAGGTATCAAAGCTCAAGAACGTCTATCCGTTCCTCGATCAGCGGCTGGCGCGCAGGCTCACCCGGCTCTACGGCACGCGCGCCGAGAAGCTGCTTGGGCTGGCCAAGTCGAATGCCGATCTCGGCCGCAATTTCGGCGCCGACCTTTACGAGGCCGAGGTGCGCTATCTCGTCGAGAACGAATGGGCCGTCACCGCCGAGGACGTGCTGTGGCGCAGGACCAAGCGCGGCCTGCATTTCAGCCGCGAGCAGACGGCGGCCTTGGAAGAATTCATGCGTGGCCGGCGCCACGTCGCGGCGGCCGAGTGAAGGCCGCCCGGTAATGCGAAAGGCCTGGGAGGAGGCGTGATGCTGGAACTGAGGAACGTGACGAAGACGGTCGGCGCGCAGGAGCATATCCGCGACGTGTCGCTGACGCTTCAGCACGGCTCGCTGAACGTTCTGCTCGGACCGACGCTTTCGGGCAAGACCAGCCTGATGCGGCTGATGGCCGGCCTCGACGCGCCGAGCTCCGGCTCGGTGTGGTTCGACGGCAAGGATGTCACCGTACAGCCGGTGCAGAAGCGCAATGTCGCCATGGTCTATCAGCAGTTCATCAACTATCCGGCGATGACCGTCTACGAGAACATCGCCTCGCCGCTTCGGGTCGCGGGCGTCGAGCAGGCCAGGATCGACAAGGATGTGCGCAACGCCGCCGCGCTGCTGAAGCTCACGCCCTATCTCGACCGCACGCCGCTCAGCCTGTCCGGCGGCCAGCAGCAGCGCACCGCGCTCGCCCGTGCCATCGTCAAGAACGCCAGCCTCGTCCTGCTCGACGAGCCCTTAGCCAATCTCGACTACAAGCTGCGCGAGGAATTGCGCGCCGAACTGCCGAAGATCTTCGCCGCTGCCGGCACGATCTTCGTCTATGCCACGACCGAGCCGCATGAGGCGCTTTTGCTCGGCGGCAACACAGCCACCCTCTCCGAAGGCCGTGTCACGCAATTCGGGCCGACCATCGAAGTGTTCCGCAAGCCGGCCGACCTGGTGACGGCCAGGACCTTCGCCGACCCGCCGCTCAACTCGATCGTGCTCGCCAAGAAGGGATCGGATTTCCTGCTCGAAGGCGGTGTCAAGCTGCCGGTGCCGCCGGAGCTGCTCGGCATTCCCGACGCGAGCTACACGATCGGCTTCCAGCCGCATCATCTGTCGCTCGAACGTCCCAACGCCAGCGCCGTGCCGGTGCGGGCCAAGGTCACCATCACCGAGATCACCGGCTCGGAGAGCTTCGTCCATCTCGACTTCGCCGACGCGCGCTGGGTGATGCTGGCGCACGGCATCCTCGACTTCGAGACCGACGACGAGGTCGAGGTGTTCATCGATCCGCGCCACATCATGGTGTTCGACCAGAACGGCAGCGCCGTGACGGCGTCGAAGCTGGCGGCCTGAGGAGGAAGCGATGGCGCGCATCGAGGTCAACCATATCCGCCATTCCTACCTGCCCAATCCGAAGAAAGATTCGGATTTCGCACTGAAGGAAGTGCACCACACTTTCGAGGACGGCGGCGCCTATGCGCTGCTCGGGCCCTCGGGCTGCGGCAAGACCACCTTGCTCAACATCATTTCGGGGCTGCTCCACCCCTCGCACGGCCAGCTTTTGTTCAACGGCAGGGACGTGACCAGGCTGTCGACGCAGGAACGCAACATCGCCCAGGTGTTCCAGTTCCCGGTCATCTACGACACCATGACCGTCTACGACAATCTGGCCTTCCCGCTGCGCAACCGCCGCGTGCCGGAGGCCGATGTCGACCGCAAGGTGCGCGAGACGCTCGACATGATCGATCTCGCCTCGATGGCGAACCGGAAGGCGCGCCGGCTGACCGCAGACCAGAAGCAGAAGATCTCGCTCGGCCGCGGCCTCGTGCGCTCCGACGTCAACGCCATCTTGTTTGACGAGCCGCTCACCGTCATCGACCCGCATATGAAATGGGTGCTGCGCTCGCAGCTCAAGCAACTGCACCGCCGCTTCGGCTACACCATGGTCTACGTCACGCACGACCAGACCGAGGCGCTGACTTTCGCCGACCGCGTCGTGGTCATGTATGACGGCGAGATCGTGCAGATCGGCACGCCGGCCGAGCTGTTCGAACGCCCGCGGCACACTTTCGTCGGCTATTTCATCGGCTCGCCGGGCATGAACGTCCTGCCGGTTGCGCTCGAAGGCAGGACGGCGATGCTCGGCGCGCAGCGCATCGAGCTGCCGGGCGTGCCGAAGGCCGAAGCCGGCGCCGTCGAGCTCGGCATCCGTCCCGAATATGTGCGGCTCGGCCGTGAAGGAATGACCGTCCAGGTCAGCAAGGTCGAGGATGTCGGCCGCCACAAGGTTGTGCGCGCCAATCTCGAAGGCAAGGAGATCGCCGCCGTCATCGGCGAAGACGACGAAGTGCCGTCCGAGCCCAAGGTTCGCTTCGATCCGGCCGGCATCAACATTTATGCCGATTCGTGGCGCGTCGAGATGGGGGCCTAGATGGAAAAGACCTGGAACAACAAAGCCTGGTTCCTTGTCCTGCCGGTGCTGGTGCTGGTGGCGTTCTCGGCCGTCATCCCGCTGATGACCGTCGTCAACTATTCGGTGCAGGACACGTTCGGCAACAACGTCTTCTTCTGGGCCGGCACCGAGTGGTTCGAGGAACTGCTTGCC
>NZ_RZSC01000735.1:0-2880 GCF_003998155.1 Mesorhizobium sp. M1E.F.Ca.ET.063.01.1.1 | reverse complement strand
GGCCTGCCCAGAACCGCGGAAGCGCTGGGGGCAGGCCGTAGCCGAAGGCATTCGGCGCGCCCTCGAAGACAAGCGACAGCCCGGTAGCGCCCTGCGCGATGTCTTCCAATGCTTGCGCGCTGGCGCGAGCGATATCCGGGTCGTCGACGCGCTGGCTGACGATCCAGGGCAATGTCGGGTTGGTGCGCACCAGCGGCTCGGCGCTGGCCGAGCGTTCGCTGAGCGGCTCGATGCGGATGCCGTCATCGGTGTGCGAAACGAGCTTCTCCTCGAAGGAGCCGCCGGCAAGCGCCTTTTCCGCCAGCGCCAGCCAGCGCTTGGCGTCCGGGTTCGGAAGGTCGACATCCCTGGTCAAGGTGCCGGCGCCCATCGCACTCCTCGTCTCTTGCCGCATCAGCCACCAGTCTAAGGTTCTCGGCCGGATATCACAATCGACATCCGTCGCCGTTGTCCCCGCAGCCGCTAACCGATTGCCAAACATGCTCGAAATCCGCAAGCTCGGTAAGATCGATTTCGATGGCGGCCCCAAATTCGATGATAGGCCTCCGTTTCGATGATGGGCCCCCGTTTCGATCATTGCCATTGTCGCCCGGCCAAGGCGTTACTATACCTCCGATAAGGCCGGGCGTTTTTTGACGGAACAGATTGCGGAGACCGACATATGGCTGACGACACCAGCATCTTCATCGGCGCCAGCCGCAAGCCCGACGATTCCTACCAGCGCGCCGAGGAATTGCTGCTGCGCTACGGCAACCGCCACGGGCTGATCACCGGCGCCACCGGCACCGGCAAGACGGTCAGCCTGCAGGTCCTGGCCGAGGGCTTTTCCAACGCCGGAGTGCCGGTCTTCTGCGCCGATATCAAGGGCGATCTGTCCGGCATCGCCCTGATGGGCGAGGCCAAGGATTTCCTGGTCAAGCGCGCCGAGCAGGTGAAGCTCGATCCCTACCAGTTCCAGGAGTTTCCGGTCATCTTCTGGGACCTGTTCGGCGAGCAGGGCCATCCGATCCGCGCCACCATCTCGGAGATGGGGCCGCTGCTCATGTCGCGGCTGATGAACCTCACGGAAGCGCAGGAAGGCGTCATGAACATCGCCTTCCGCATCGCCGATGAAGAGGGTCTGCTGCTGCTCGATCTCAAGGACCTGCAGGCGTTGCTCGCCAACATCGCCGAGCGCGCCGACGAGCTCAGCGCCCGCTACGGCAACGTCACGAAACCGTCGGTCGGCGCCATCCAGCGCACGCTCCTGGTGCTGGAGCAACAGGGGGCCGCGAATTTCTTCGGCGAGCCGGCGCTGCGTATTGCCGATCTCATGCGCACGACCCGTGACGGCCGCGGCGCGGTCAGCGTTCTCGCAGCCGACAAGCTGATGATGAACCCCAGGCTCTACGCCACCTTCCTGCTCTGGCTGATGTCGGAACTGTTCGAGGAACTGCCGGAGGTCGGCGATCTCGAGCGGCCCAAGCTGGTCTTCTTCTTCGACGAAGCGCATCTTCTGTTCGAGGACGCGCCGAAGGTGCTGATCGACCGCGTCGAGCAGGTGGTGCGGCTCATCCGCTCCAAGGGCGTCGGCGTCTATTTCGTCACCCAGAACCCGCTGGACATCCCGGAAAAAGTGCTGGCCCAGCTCGGCAACCGCGTCCAGCACGCGCTGCGCGCCTATACGCCGCGCGAGCAGCAGGCGGTGCGGACCGCGGCCGAGACCTTCCGGCCCAATCCCGATTTCGACTGCGCCACCGCCATCACCCAGCTCGCCACCGGCGAGGCGCTGGTCTCGATGCTGGAGGACAAGGGCGTGCCGGCCATGGTCCAGCGCACGCTGATCCGGCCGCCATCCTCGCGGCTCGGGCCGATCACGCCGGACGAGCGCCGCAAGATCATCGCCGAGAGCCCGGTCACCGGCCAGTACGACCAGGTGGTCGATCGCGAATCGGCCTTCGAGATGCTTCAGAAGAAGGCCAAGGAGGCGCAGGACGCCGAGGCGCAGGCGCAGCAGCAGAACAGCGGCGGCTCGCGCTGGACAATCCCGGGCTTCGACGACGTTTTGGGGTCTGGCAACCGGCGGTCCTCTAACCGCCAGACGGTGGCGGAGGCCGCGATCAAGTCGGTGGTGCGCTCGGTCGGTTCGTCCGTCGGCCGCGCCATCGTTCGTGGCATCCTGGGCAGTTTGGCGCGCGGGCGGTGAGAAGCGCCGTCACGCTGAACCGCGGTACGGCTCAGCCGACCTCGATGTTCATTTCGGCGATCAGCCGCTCGCGCCCCGCCAGCGAGTTCAGCGCTTTGTCGCCCAGTTCCCGGGCGACGAGGTTGAGCAGCGCTTCGCAAAAGACGATGTAGGCGCCCATGCTGTTCGAATAGAAACTGCTGGCGTGCGGGATGAAGAATGCATGCTCGGCCGGAGGAACGAGCGGCGAGGATCGGGAATCGGTGATCGCGATCACCGACTGACCGTTCGCCGCCGCAACCCGGCCGACCTCGGCGACGCTGCGTGTATAGGGCGCGCAGCTCGCGACGATGACGACGTCGCCCGGCTCGAGCTGCGACAGTGCCTCGGCGACGCCGAGGCGCGGCGCGTCCAGAAGCGCCACGTCGGAGCGCACCATCCCAAGGCAATAGGTGAGGAAGCTCGCCAGCGAATGGAACTGGCGAACGCCGTGGACGCGCACGCGCCGCGCGCTTGCCAGCAGCCTGGTCGCGCCTTTCAGCGAGGCGCCGTCCAACTGGCCGAGGAAACCATCGACATTCGCGGCCGTTTCCCGCGCCAGCTGCCCGAAGACCTCGACGTCGGCGTCGCCGACGGAGGGCGTCGCCATGAGCCGGCCGGCCTGGCGGCTATAGAAATATTGCTGGTCGTTGGCGATGGCCTTGCGGAATACGGCC
>NZ_RZSC01000734.1:0-2896 GCF_003998155.1 Mesorhizobium sp. M1E.F.Ca.ET.063.01.1.1 | reverse complement strand
GTCCAGCGGGCAGGGCATGGCCATGCCAATGGACACCAACGACATCGAGTATGACGCCTACCTGGCGAACGACCGCACGTTGGACGATCCGCAGGTGTTCGCAGTCGAGCGGAACGGCACGGTCCGGCTGCGGCTCATCAATGGAGCGACCGCGACGGCATTCTGGATCGACACCGGGTCGATCGAAGGCGAGGCAATCGCCGTCGACGGGAATCCTGTCGCTCCCGTGCGCGGCCGCCGCTTTCCGCTCGCCATGGGCCAGCGCATCGACATCCGGCTGCGCATTCCGGACGAGACGGGGGCCTGGCCGATCCTGGCGCTGCGCGAGGGCGGTGTCGAGCGCACCGGCTTCGTGTTGGCAACGAAGGGAGGCGCGGTAAAGCGCATCGCGCCCGCTGGCGAACAGGCCACGACCGCGCTCGACCTTGCATTCGAGTCCGGTCTCGTCGCCGCCAAGCCCCTGGCGGTGACGCCTGCGGACCGGAACCAGCCCATCGAGATCGGCGGCACGATGCAGGGTTACTCCTGGACGATCAACGGCAGGACATGGGCCAACCATCGGCCGATCCCGGTGCGGAAGGGGGAGCGCATCGAACTGACGCTGCGCAACACCAGCATGATGGGCCATCCCATGCACCTGCACGGCCACCATTTCCAGGTGGTCGCCGTCGACGGCCGCCGCTTCGCGGGAGCCGTCCGCGACACCGTCTGGGTGCCGCCGATGCGCGAGGTGACGGTGGCGTTCGATGCCGCCAACCCTGGGACATGGGCGTTCCACTGCCATCACCTCTATCACATGGCGACCGGCATGATGACCGTCGTCGACTACTCCGCGGGACCGCTTTCGAGGATAAGACCATGAGAAATAAACGCAGATACGGTGCCGTCGCCCTGTCGGTCGAAAACCGGTAGGGCGCTTCGTCTATGTCGCCAACCAGGGTACCGAGGCCAAGCCGAACGACACGGTCTCCGTCATCGACGTCGCGAGCGGCAAGGTCGTCAAGACGATCCACACCGGTGCCGGAACGCATGGAGTCGTTGTCGGCAACGACGCCTTCGTCCTCGTGACCAACATCGTCGACGGCACCGTGTCGCTGATCTCGGTCAAGGACCAGGCCGTCCTGACGTCCTATGCTGTCGGCAAGGGGCCGAACGGGATCACGTACCAGTCTGCCGGCCCGATCCCGGGCGATGCAGGCTGAAGGGGCTGACGACAAGCATATGCCGCCGCTCCATCGAAAAGTCGCATAAGATAGATTATGGAACTGACAGGCCCAGCGTAGGCTTGGGAATTGCTGGAGTTTCAGTCGCTTTGCGCCACGGCAAAGGCGCTGACTGGTCGAAAAATGCTTGAAGACGATCGGGCGTCGGGCTTGGCGCCCGATCGGCTGTCAACCGGCATCCGGCGCAAGCTTTCATTCGCAGCAGCTCGAAACGCCGTTGATGCTGTTACCTGGCCGAGTAAACGGCCAAATGAATAAGCGTCTCTATGACGCTGACTCATAAGGAGTTTCGATCACCATGCCGTCATAGGCCGGCACCACGTGGCCCGGCGTCTCGGCCATCACCACGGCGTAGTCGAGCGGCACGTGCATATGCGTCAGCACGGCGTTTTTCGGTGCCAGCTTCTCGATCCAGCCCAGCGCCTGGCCAAGCGACAGATGGCTGGGATGGGTGTTGTACTGCAGCGCGTCGATGACGAGCGTGTCGAGGCCGCGCAGCCGTTCCGCGGTGGCAGCCGGGAAGTCGCTGATATCAGGGCAATAGGCGAGGCCGCCGACGCGAAAGCCCAACGAGATGATATCACCGTGAATCTGCGGCAGCGGCTCAAGGGTGAGGGGACCCCCCTCGCCCTCGATTACCACTGGCCTGGCATGGTTGATGAGATGCGGCTTGACGATCGGCGGATAGGAACTGCCGGGCGGCGTCTCGAAGCAATAGTCGAACGCCTGGCGCAGCCGTCCCATCGTCGGCTCGTCTGCATGGATATCGATACGGTGCCGCTGCTCGTGCACATAGCCGCGCAGGTCGTCGATGCCGTGGATATGATCGGCATGCGGATGTGTATAGACGACCGCATCGATGCGTTTTACCGAGGCAAGCAGCATCTGCTCGCGGAAGTCCGGACCGGTGTCGATGACGACCGTGGTGCGGCCGCCACCGGCGGCAATCCGCTCGACAAGGGCCGCCGCCCGCATACGGCGGTTCTTTGGATTGTTCGGATCGCAATTGCCCCAGTCGCCGGTGATGCGCGGCGTGCCGGGCGACGAGCCGCAGCCGAGAATGGTGAGGCGCAGCCGGTCGCCCATCTCTCAGGCGCCCGCCATGTCCGGGCGCGGCATCTTGGTGAACAGCCGGAAGACGTTTTCGGTGGTGATGTCGGCGATCTCGGCCTCGCCGACGCCGATGGTTTCGGCGAGCACCTTTGCCGTGTTCGTGACAAAGGCGGGCTCGTTGCGCTTGCCGCGATGCGGGACAGGCGCAAGGTAAGGCGCGTCTGTTTCGACCAATAGACGGTCGTGCGGGACGTCGGCGGCGATGGCGCGCAGCTCGGTCGAGTTCTTGAAGGTCAAGATGCCCGAGAAAGAGACGTAACCGCCCAGCGCAACGCCGACTTCGGCCAGCCTGCGACCGGACGAAAAACAATGCAGAATGAAGGGAAAGGCGCCCTTCCCTGTCTCGTCCTCGAGGATTGCCGCCATGTCGTCGTCGGCATCGCGCGAATGGATGACCAGCGGCAGCCCTGTCCGGCGCGCGGCGGCGATGTGGGTGCGGAACCCTTGCGCCTGCGCCTCCCGCGGCGCGTGGTCATAGAAATAGTCTAAGCCGGCTTCGCCGATCGCCACCACCTTGGGGTGGCTGGAAAGCCGCACCAGCTCGTCGGCGGTCACGTCGA
>NZ_RZSC01000733.1:0-2896 GCF_003998155.1 Mesorhizobium sp. M1E.F.Ca.ET.063.01.1.1 | reverse complement strand
CCAGGAAGCGGTCGGCAAGGACATGCTGAACAAGGTGGCGCAGGGCGAGGAATCGCATGGCCTGCCGCCGGGCTTCTACATGCTCACCTATTCGCTGTTCATGTGGCCGTTCGGCCTGATCGCGGTCAGCGCCGGGCTGCAGGCCATCAACCGCTTCTGGGACGATCCGCGCCTGCGCTTCTGCCTCGCCTGGTATATCCCGTTCTGGCTGGTGTTCGAGGCGATCCCGACCAAGCTGCCGCATTATGTGATGCCCGCTTATCCAGGCATGGCGCTGCTGATCGGCTGGCTGCTCACCTTGCCGGCGGACCAGGCGAACGCGCCGCTGAAGCGCTGGCAGAGCTGGCTTTGGTGGGCGACGGCCTTTGGCGTCGTCGTCGTGTCGATCGGGCTGGCCGCGGTGTGCATCGGGACGCCGATCTATCTCGCGAAGGCCTTTTCCTGGTGGAGTATCCCGGCGGCAATCGCCGCTTTGGCCACCGGCTATCTGGCTTTCCCACGCCAATTGCAGGTGCCGCTGGGCCGCATCGCGGCGATCGCGGTCGGCGCGGGCATCACCTTCAGCCTGTTGTTCGGTGTCATCGCGCCGTCTCTGAAGCCGATCTGGCTGAGCCCGGCCATCAAGGCGGCCGTCGATGCCAACCGTCTCTGCGATACCACCGTGCTCGCCTCGTCGCCCTATCACGAGCCGAGCCTGGTGTTCCTGGTCGGCACTAGCACGGTGCTGACCGACGTCGACGGCGTCGCAAAACACCTGCTCGCCGATCCGGCCTGCGCGCTGGGACTAGCCCCCGTCAAGGACGAACAGAAGCTCAACGAATTGCTTGGCGGGCAGGGCAAGTCGGCAAAGCGTCTTACCGAGATCGATGGGCTCAACTATTCGTCAGGAGACAAGTTGGCGCTTGGCCTTTATCGGGTGGCCCCGTGAGGAATAGTGTCGGGCCCCAAACACCCCTGTAGACCCAGTCATGTCCGTCGTAGCCCTTTACCGCCGCTCACTCGGCAACTTCCTCGACACGATTGCCATCGTGAGGCGGCGCTTTGCCGTCCGCCCGGCACGCTACCCGGAAATCGCGTGGCCGGTCTGGGCACTCGCTTGGGTGCTGCTGGCGGCGGCCGCTTTCCTCAGCCTCGACAGCGCCGCTGGCAGGATGCGCGGAGCGTGGACGCCGGGCTTCGTCCATTTCACCGATTTCTTCACGGATTTCGGCCTCGGCGGCTGGTATCTCATCCCGGCGGCGCTCTGTCTCGTCGCCGCCAATCTGACCGACTGGCGCAGCCTTTCACGGCAGGCGCGAATAATGGTCTACAACTGGACGTGTTTCGCCTTCCTGGTGCTCTGCGCCGTCGGGCTTTCCGGGCTGGCAGTCAATTTGCTGAAATACGGCATCGGCCGGGCGCGGCCGCTCTATTTCAACGATTTCGGCGTCCTGTCGCTGCATCCCTTCGCCATGGATGCGCGCTTCGCCGGCTTTCCGTCGGGCCATGCCACGACGATGGGCGCGGTGTTCGGCATCCTGCTGCTGTTGTTTCCAAAACGCTGGCACATCGCGCTGGCGGTCACGGTCTGCATCGCATCGACGCGCGTCTTCGTCGGCGCGCATTATCCAAGCGACACGGTCGCAGGCTTCGGGCTTGGCCTGGCTTTCGCGATCGTCTCGGGACTGGTCTTCGCGCGGCTCGGCTTCATCTTCCAGCGGCCGTCGTCGACCCGACCGGTGCCCAAGCGCACGTTCCGGCTGGGATGGTCGAGCGGGTCGAAGGACAAAATAGCGTCGGCGAGGCGGAGCCGCGAGCTATCGGCTGACCGCCGTTAGGTTGCTCCCAGGACCGCCTTAGGACTAGCGCAGCCGCTTCGGTCGCGGATCGGCGAGCTCGCCCGCCAGCCGTCGGTCGAGATAGTCGGCGCACTCTTCGATCAGCAGTTCTGCGTGGTTGGCGAAGAAATGGTTCGCGCCGGGCAGCGTCTTCTGCGTGATTGTGATGCCCTTTTGCGTGTGCAGCTTGTCGACCAGCGTCTGCACATCCTTGGGCGGCGCCACCTTGTCGGCATCGCCGTGGATGATGAGGCCGGACGACGGGCAGGGGGCAAGGAAGGAGAAGTCGTAGGTGTTGGGCTGCGGCGCGACCGAGATGAAGCCCTCGATCTCCGGCCGGCGCATGAGCAACTGCATGCCGATCCAGGAACCGAAGGAATAGCCGGCGACCCAGCAGCTCTTGGAATCGGGGTGCAGCGACTGCACCCAGTCGAGCGCGGCGGCCGCGTCCGACAATTCGCCGGTGCCGTGGTCGAATTCGCCCTGGCTGCGGCCGATGCCGCGGAAATTGAAGCGAAGCGTGGTGAAATCGCGCTTCTGGAACATGTAGAAGAGGTCGTAGACGATCTTGTTGTTCATCGTGCCGCCGAACTGCGGGTGCGGGTGCAGCACAATGGCGATCGGCGCGCTCTTTTCCTTGGAGGGCTGGTAGCGACCCTCCAGGCGACCAGCCGGACCGGCGAAAATGACCTCAGGCATAAAATACTCCACGTGGCATACGAAGGCGCTTGTCAGGAACTTCCCTGGCCCGGAACTCTTGCTTCGGCCCCATCTTCTGTGGCCTTGACGCCGGGCGAGCGTCTTCCTAGAAGCTAGTTTAGAATTGTTCAAAACTGGGTGGCTGAAACGCAATGGTCCGGCCGCCCGCGCCGCAAGCCGGGTAAATAGGACGGCTTGCCTTGCAATTTCAAGGAAATAACGCGCTATCCTCGCGGAATGGCTGCTGACGGGATCGACTGAAGGAAAATGGCCGCAACTCGCGCCTATCTCGACTACAACGCCAGCGCGCCTCTGCTTCCAGAGGCACGCGCTGCGGTGGTCGCTGCGCTCGATGCCGTCAATCCGTCGTCGGTCCACGC
>NZ_RZSC01000732.1:0-2900 GCF_003998155.1 Mesorhizobium sp. M1E.F.Ca.ET.063.01.1.1 | reverse complement strand
GTCATCAACCAGCTGACAGGCTTGTCCGCGAGCCATTCGAAGCAGCGGATGCGCGAGGACGTGGACAGGTTCGTGAGCGTCTTCCCCAATGAGACGCCTGCAACGATAGGCGCGCCCAGCAGGCGCGAAGTCAGGTCGCCGATCGTCATCGATCCCTTGGCCATCTCCACCTTGCAGATATCGTCGATCGACCGTTCCAGCCGTCGTGCCGACGTTTTGACGAAGACCTTCGATGCCGTGCGCAGATCGAAGGCGCATCGGGCGCAGAAGTGCTGCGGCATCAGTTCGGTCTGGTCGAAGGATGCAATCCCGCTTCGACAGGCGGGACATCGATCCCGAAGACCGCGACCATGCACGAAGCACGAGATGCGCGTCGCCAGCCGCCAGGGACGGCGAAAATACGGCACTTCGTCGTCGGCAAGGCACTGGGGACAATACTGCATCCAGGTCGAACGGTTCCGGCGGACGTTCTCGCGCAACGGCAGCAGGAGCGGCGTCAACGCTGGACCAGTCATCGCCATCGCCGATATCGTTTCGTGTGGAACGTCCGTCCGACCGGTCAGCAGGGTGGCGACCTCGCGTGGAAGCCGGAGATCGAGGCGCGGCGACCACATTCCGTCGCCCAACTCGAGGACGCTGGCGAATGGCCGCGGCGCGATACCGTTGGCGATGGCAAGGCGGTGGAGCCAGCTCGACAACAGCTCATCCGGCTGCGGGTCAATGGAAACGGGCCACCGATCCCGAACGACGTCCCCGTATCGCTCACGGACCTCGATGGCGAAGCGCGCTCCGCTCACAGCAGGCGGTCACGCACCGGCGCCCGGCGGCGCTTCGAGACGGGGATGTAGCGCAGCGCCTCGATGCCCGTTTTCGTTATCCGCTCCGCGCCAGACCTTGCCGCCGCCACGGCCGCCGCAGAGACGATCGCCACGATCTCGCCGATCAGGCCCTCGGAGATCTGGAAGATCATCCGCGCCATCGGTTCATCCGAGAGATCGGAAGCGCGGGCGAGCGGCATGGAGGCTTCGAGGCTGTCGAGCAGCGCGTGAAACTCCTCGCCATATTGCCATCGCGGCACTGCATGCAGGTCGAATCGGGTCGCCATTTCGGCGGTCTGGTTGATGAAGTCGTACACGGCGGCCTCACCGATCAGAATCGGTGAAATGTCGAACTGGCGGCCGATCCTTCTGAGGAATGCAAGAACCGCCTCGACGTCCCGCGATCGGCCCCGCAGCGCATTGTGGAATTCGTCGAAGATCAGCATCCTGGGCTTCACGCTGTCGAACAGGCGATCGATTTGCTCGGCTTTGCGACCGACACCACGACCCATGCCGGTTGGCGCTCGCAATGCCTCGAGGATGCTTCCATAGAAATGGGCGAGGCCCGCACCCTCACGCGTCTGGACCACCCACACCCGCTGCTGCTCGGCGGTTCTCAGATGTTCGACAGCAAACCGTTCGGCGATCATCGTCTTGCCGTTGGCATAGGGTCCGACGAGCATCAGGCCTCGGGTCCGCAACGCCCCGGCCGGGACAGCAACTCGGCAAGGCGTTCATGCGCTTGGACTGCCACCTGATGTCCGATCCATCGCGGCGCCTGGATATAGGCGATCCGCTCTTCCATGCTGCGGTCAAGAACCGGGCGAACGTGGTCGAGCAGATGGTCCACCACGTCACCAATCCTCGACCGGCAGACGGCGTTTCTGACGTATCGGATGCTCGGCAGGCGCTGGCGTCGCCGGACGCATCGCATCATAGGGTTTGGGCGCTTCGGCCGCGTGTGCTCGACGGACGGCATCGCGCACGGCCGCCTTTGAAGGCTTCTGCCCACCCGCTATTTCCGCGATCCGGCTGCGAAGCGTCACCTTCTCTACATCCGATCGGGCGTTTGCGGCACGTCGATGAGCACGGTCACCTTGGTGCTCCCATAGCGTCGTCGGTGTGGTGATCCCGTCTCTTCTCGCCACCGGCCGGAACTCTCGTGTGTCGGGATCCCGGATGTAGATGTGGCTGATGTAGCGAGGGTCGTATCGCACCTCGAGCCGGCTGAGCCGGTCCCGCTGCGGGACGAGGCTGCCCAGCCACGGTGAAAAATAGTCCAACGCGAACATGCTGACGCCCTGCGGCGAGATGCGCCTCTCCGTCCCAGGCATGAATGCCAGCAAGACCCGTATAGGATCATCGTCGAAGCGGGGCAAATCGTGCGCCAGCCGGTTCCATTCTGTCGCCGGCACCTTCAATGTCCTCGCGTTTTGCTGAAGGTTATGGTCGATCACCGCGAGCGCGACGCATCGCTCCAGATCGGCGAAGCAGAGACGGGCTCGGCGCTCTGCGGGATATTCGTCGCGGTCCGCCACGGATCTGCCCGTAGAGCCGGGCTGCGTCGCAAGAACGGCGTTGAGCTTTCCGAGCAGCCTTTCGACCACGCCGCCCTGGTGGACGCGGCCGCGATCCCGGTAGTGGATCCGAATGCCGTAGTCCTCGCACCCGCGCTGGAAGGCATTCCCTTTGAACTCCTTGGCTGAGTCGGTGACGAGCGACCGTGGTCGACCGAACATCGGCCATCCATGCTCGATGCCGCGCGCGGCCAACCATGCCTCCCTTGGACACATGGCGTGCGCCAGGCAGAGCGCGACCGACAGCGCCGACGGCTTCTCGAGGGTGAGGCAGAAGCCAAGAATGCAGCGGGTGGCCACGTCGGTGACGATCGTGAGATATGCCCGGCCGATGAACGTTCCGCCGCCGTCGACGACCTCCACGAAGTTGATGTCGGTGGGCGTGTGATCGATCTGGCAGACATCGAGCGGGCGTGCCGCATGGATGTATCCTGGCCGCGGTTTGAGCCGCTGGAGATGCTTCGGATTGGCGGACCGTTTCCTCGCGATCTCCTCGGGGCTGAAC
>NZ_RZSC01000731.1:0-2903 GCF_003998155.1 Mesorhizobium sp. M1E.F.Ca.ET.063.01.1.1 | reverse complement strand
GCGATGGCGGCGGGGACTCGATCGCTGTTGCTTCTGAAAATCGTCATTGTCTTTCTCCCATTGGTTCCGGCGGGTCTTCGCCCGTTCTCTGTCAACTAACGCTATCAGGCAGCTTTTCCTCGCGCCGCGCGATCAAATCCTTGAGACCTTCGGCGACGCCCTCGTCGAGCCTCGGCTCCTGATAGTCGGCGAGCATGTTGCGCGCCTTTTCACGGCCGCGCGTATCATGATCCTTCGCGCCCTCGGCTGTCCATTGTTCGAAAGAGTTGAAGTCCATGATGGTCGGCATGAAGAAGGCCTTCTCGAAATGCTCGAGCGTGTGCTGCGTTCCGAGGAAATGGCCTTGCGGACCGACCTCGCGGATCGCCGCCATCGCTTCCTTGAAATCGTCGAACGGAATGCCGCCGGCATATTTGTACCAGCCGACGAGCTGCTCGCAGTCGGTGGCGAATTTCGAATAGCCGCAGGTGAGGCCGGCCTCCAGCCAACCGGCCGAGTGCCAGATGTAGTTGGCGCCGGCGAGGATCGCGGCATGCATCAGCATGTTCGCCTCGTAGCCGGCCTGGGCGTCGTTGAGCTTGGAGCCGACATGGAAGCCGGAGGTGCGCCACGGCAGTTTGTATTTCCTGGCCAGCGCGCCCATCAGATACATCATCTGCGCGGCTTCCGGCGTGCCGCCCATCGGAGCGCCGGTCTTCATGTCGACGGTGACCATGAACTGGCCGTAGATCTGCGGCGAGCCGGGGCGGATAAGCTGGGTGAAGGCCACCCCGGCAAGCGCCTCGGCATTGACCTGCGCGACCGCGCCGACGGCGGAGGCCGAGGTCGAGGCGCCGCACAGCGCGAAGGGCGCCAGGATCAGCGGCTGGTTGTGGCGCGCATAGACCCTCATCGCGTCGAGCATGGTGGCGTCCCACACCAGCGGCGAATTGCAGTTGGTGATCGACACCAGCACCGGGTTGTCCCGCACGAACTCCTCGCCGAAGACGATGCCAGCCATCGCCATCGTGTCCTCGGCCCGCTCCTTCGACGTGACGATGCCCATGAACGGCTTGTCGGAGTGCTTCAGCGCCGAATGGATGATGTGGAGGTGGCGCTTCGGCACCGGGATTTCCATGGGCTCGCAGATGATCGAGCTCGACGAATGCAGTGCCGGCGCCATGTAGGCGAGCTTGTGGAAATTGTTGAGATCGGCAAGCGTGCCGTAGCGCCGCTTGTTGTCGAGGTCGCGCACGTAGGGCGCGCCATACATCGGCACGAAGATCGAGTTCTTGCCGCCGACGCGGACCGTGCGCTCGGGGTTGCGCGCGTTGAGGGTGAACTCCGGCGGAACCTTCGAGACGAGTTCCATCAGCAATGCGCGGTCGATACGGACGCGCGTCTCGGTCACATCGGCGCCAGCCGCCTTCCAAAGCGCGATCGCCTCGTCGTCGCGGAATTCGCAGCCCACCTCCTCGAGGATCTTGAGCGATTCCTCGTGGATCAACTCGACTGCCTCGTCCGGCACGATCTCGTAAACCGGAATCTGCCGGACAAGGGTCGGGAACGACGCTATCGGCGCGCTTCTCAGCGCCTTGCGTCCCAGCCGACCGCCACCGCGACGGTGGGCCGGTTCGGTCATTTCAACGGCCGGTGCGTTCATGGAGCCTCCTACTTCCCGCCCAGCCAAGTTAGCGAGACGAAATATGACTGTGACGCTGGAAAATCCTGATCTCTTGTATAAGCTGCGCTTATGCGAAGCCTACGCCACCTCCTGCCCTCGGCCGGCAGCCTGATCGTCTTCGAGGCGGCGGGCCGGCTGTCGAGCTTCACCGCCGCCGGCCGCGAGCTCGGCATGACGCAGGCGGCCGTTTCCTATGCGGTGCGCGGACTGGAGGAACAGCTCGGCGCCAAGCTCTTCCAGCGCCGCCACCGGCAGGTCAGCCTGACGGAAGCCGGCGAACGCTTCCATGCCGATGTGTCGCTTGGCTTATCCCATATCCGCAAGTCGGCGGAGGATCTTCGCTTGCAGGTCACGGGCGGCCACGTGACGGTTGCCGCCTCGACCGCCTTCGGCTCCTTCTGGATGATGCCGCGCCTGCAGCAGTTCCGCGACGAACTGCCTGGCATCGATCTACGCATCCAGACCGCGGACCGCGATCTCGACATCATCGCCGAAGGCATCCCGCTCGCCGTGCGCGGCGGCGTTCCCCGGCAATGGGCGGACTATCATTCGCTGCCTTTGGCCGACGAGGAGATCTTCCCGGTCGCGGGTCCCAACTATCTGGCGAAGTTCGGCATGCCGAGGACCGTCGTGGAACTGGCAACGCACCGGCTCATCCATCTCGAGGAGCCGTACCGCGAGGCGGCGAACTGGGACGAATGGTTCGCGTCCGCCGGAACCAGTCTGCGCAATGCCGAACGCGGCCTGCGCATCAACGATTACGCCCTTGTCATCCAAGCGGTCATGGAGGGACAAGGCATCGCGCTCGGCTGGCGCCATCTCGTCGAGCGGCTGGTGGCGTCCGGCCTGCTGGTCCCGGTGACGAATCACGTGCTGAGGACCGGCACCGCGTTCTACGTCATTTGGTCGAAGAACCGGGAGCTCAGCGACAATGCACTCAAGGTCAGGGACTGGCTGGTGGCGCAGGCGTGAAGTTGCCCCTCCCCCACGCCAATCGAATCCGCCTATAATCACCGCATGCCCATCCGCCAGCTTTCCGAAACGATGATCAACCAGATCGCCGCCGGCGAGGTGATCGAGCGTCCGGCAAGCGTGGTGAAGGAGCTGGTCGAGAACGCGCTCGACGCCGGTGCGGGCCGAGTCGAGATCGTCACCGCCGGCGGCGGGCTCTCCCTCATCCGCGTCACCGACGATGGCTCGGGCATTCCAGAACGGGAATTGGCGCTGGCGGTTGCCCGCC
>NZ_RZSC01000730.1:0-2909 GCF_003998155.1 Mesorhizobium sp. M1E.F.Ca.ET.063.01.1.1 | reverse complement strand
CTCGAGGGGGAGGTGCCGCCGAAGGCGGCGGAGGGGGTCGTCGCGGCAGTGCTCGACGCATTTGCGGTGCCTTCTGAGAGGACCCCACCCGACCGCTTCGCGGCCACCCTCCCCTCAAGGGGGAGGGAAAAAACCGGCGTCACGACAGTGATGTCGGGCAAATGCGTGCCGCCATTGTAAGGAGCGTTGAGCGCGAAGACGTCGCCTGGGTGGATGTCGCCCGAGTTCAGGCGGATCACGGTTTCGACCGAGCGGTCCATGGATCCCAGATGCACCGGCATGTGCGGCGCGTTGGCGACCAGCGCGCCGTGGCGGTCGAACACCGCGCAGGAAAAGTCCAGCCGTTCCTTGATGTTGACGGAGTATGCCGTGTTCTGCAGCGTCACGCCCATCTGCTCGGCGATCGACATGAAGAGGTTGTTGAAGACCTCCAGCATCACCGGATCGGCTTCGGTGCCGAGCGCCGCCTGCCGGGCCTTCTTCTCGATCCGCCGCAGAAGCACATGGTTCCGGGCCGTGATCCCGGCCTGCCAGCCCGGCTCGACGACGATTGTCTGGTTCGGCTCGATGATCAGCGCGGGGCCGGCCACCTTATGGCCGGGCTTCAGACCATCGCGCTGGAAGATGCCGGCGTCCCGCCAGCCGCCATCGGCGAAGAATTGCCGGATCTGCCAAGGGCTTGCCGCCTTGTCTTCGAGACTTGATTCAGTTTCGTCGCGCGCGGCGGCGCCGGCATCGCTGCCTTCGACGCCGACCGCTTCGACGACCATCGGCTTGTTTTCGTAGACGAAGCCGAATTGCGCCTTGTGGGCGGCCTCGAAATCGCTTCTGGCGCGGAAGATCGAACCATGCTCGAAATTCACCGGCAGCGCCGTATCGGTACCGTCATAGCGGATCTGCAGGACCGGCTTGGAGGCGATGGCGGCCTCCGCAATGCCTTGCGCTGCAAGCTCAGCGACAACGCCTTGGCGCAATGCCGCAATCAGGTCCTCGATCGGGGAACGGGACTCTTCGGCGAGAGGTTTCAGCAGCGCCTGCTGGCGCGAGGCGAAAACCGTCGACAGCCCGATGCCGTAGGCCGAAAGCAGGCCGGAGAAGGGGTGGATGAGCACGGCTTCCATGCCGAGCGCATCGGCGACCAGGCAGGCATGCTGGCCGCCGGCGCCGCCGAAGCAGTTCAAGAGATATTCGGTGACGTCGTAGCCGCGCTGCACCGAGATCTTCTTGATGGCGTTGGCCATGTTCTCCACGGCGATGGTGACGAAACCCTCGGCCACCGCTTCGGGCGAACGTCCATCGCCGATCTCGGCGGCGAGCGCCGCGAATTTATCTCGCACGGTTTCGACGTCGAGCGGCTGGTCCTGGCCGGGACCGAAGATCGTCGGGAAGAAATCGGGCCGCAGTTTGCCGAGCATGACATTGGCGTCGGTGATGGCGAGCGGCCCGCCGCGCCTGTAGGCGGCCGGGCCTGGATTGGCGCCGGCCGAGTCAGGACCGACGCGAAAGCGGCCGGCCTCGTAGTGCAGGATCGAACCGCCGCCGGCGGCGACGGTGTGGATGCGCATCATCGGCGCGCGGATGCGCACGCCTGCGACTTCGGTGTCGAAGGCGCGCTCATACTCGCCGTCATAATGGGCGACATCGGTCGAGGTGCCGCCCATATCGAAGCCGATGACCTTGTCGAAGCCGGCGAGCTTCGCCGTCTCGACCATGCCGACCACGCCGCCGGCCGGGCCGGAAAGCAGCGCATCCTTGCCCTGGAACATGTCGGCGGCGGTCAGCCCGCCCGACGACATCATGAACATCAGGCGGGGCCCCGGGCCCAATTCTCCGGCTACCCTTTGCACGTAGCGCGACAGGATCGGCGAAAGATAGGCGTCCACCACCGTGGTGTCGCCACGGCCGACCAGCTTGATCAGCGGCGAGACCTCGTGACTGACCGAAATCTGCTCGAAGCCGATCTTGCGGCAGACCTTGGCCACCGCCTTTTCATGGTCGGGATATTTCCAGGCATGCATGAAGACGATGGCGACCGCGTCGATGCCGTCGGCCTTGGCCTGCTCGATCGCCGGGCGGCAGGCGGCGATGTCGAGCAGGCGCTCGACGCAACCGTCGGCGCGCACCCGCTCGTCGATCTCGATCACGCGCTCGTAGACCTGCTCCGGCAGGATGATTTCCTTGGCAAAAATATCCGGCCGCGCCTGGTAGGCGATGCGCAACGCGTCGCGAAAACCCTTGGTGATGAGCAGCAGCACTCGGTCGCCCTTGCGCTCCAGCAGCGCATTGGTTGCGACCGTGGTGCCCATCTTGATGTCGCCGATCCGATCCGCGGGAATGGCGGTGCCGGATTTTAGCCCAAGCAGGTCGCGAATGCCCTGGATGGCGGCATCGGCATAGACCTCAGGGTTCTCGGACAGAAGCTTGCGCGGGTGCAGCCGGCCCTGCGGATCGCGGCCGATGACGTCGGTGAAGGTGCCGCCCCGGTCGATCCAGAAATCCCATTTCTTGTTCACCGCGGCTTCCGGCATTCTGCTTATCCAATCTGTGCGAGCGTATGTTCTGTTAGTTCGCCGTTTCGACCGCGGCAATCGCCAGTTGATGTTACATTTGGAAATGCAACGTTACGAAACCTGGGAGCCGCTTGATGCATTTCTCCTGCGACCGTTCACCGAAATGTGAACGTTTGCTGAAGGAGAGATACCATGAAGAAGCTCATCCTGGCGTCTGTTTCGGCGCTCGCCCTGCTGGGGGTCGCGGCTTGCAGCAACAGCGGTACCGGCACTGACAACACGACCACCCAAAGCACCAACCCGCCGGCCAATGAGCAGCCGATGAAGCCAGCTACGCCTGACGCTTCGAAGCCTGCTGAACCGGCTCCGGCAACACCTCCTGCTGCGCCCGCGCAGTAG
>NZ_RZSC01000072.1:0-16398 GCF_003998155.1 Mesorhizobium sp. M1E.F.Ca.ET.063.01.1.1 | reverse complement strand
GTCCGTAGTTTCCCGGGATGATCCTCAACCTTTGCGTCGGCACCATCGTCATAAGCCTGACGGTCCTGATCCACACTTTCGGCCTTATCGCGATTACCTACGTGATGGCACGCCTTGTGGCGCTCTTTCGCATGCACGGCCGCCGCAGCCGGGTCGTCGCCATGATCAGCGTCGTGATGGGACTTTTTGCGGTCATGACGGCGGAAGTCTGGCTGTGGGCGGGAATCTACCTGTTCCTCGGAATCCTGGGCGACTTCGAGACAGCGCTTTACTTTTCGACCATCACCTTTTCGACGGTCGGCTATGGCGACGTGGTGCCCGCCCATGGTTGGCGCGTCCTGGCAGCCCTGGAAGGCGTCAACGGGTTTCTGCTGATCGGCTGGTCGACCGCCTATCTGATCGCGGCCGGCACCCGGGTCGGCCCGTTCAGGGTCGGCGAGCACTTTTGATCAGCGAGCCTGGCCGCTGATCAAACCGCCACGGAATGCCTGCCGGTTCCATTCCTGAAATACGTGTCGAATTTCGCCGCCACCGTCCGGACCAGCGGGCGGCTTTGCGCCGGCACGACGAAGTTTTCACCGTCGAGCCGAAGGAGCTGGCCCGCGCCGCTGATGGCCAGGCGGCTGGCCTCGCACAGCAACCTTTGGCCGACATTTCCAAAGCGTTCGACAAGCTCGACCGCTGAGAAAGTGAAGTTGCACATCAGGCGCTCGATGACCCAGCCCCGCGCCTGATCTTCGACGCCGAGTTCAATACCGCGGCCTATCGCCAGTTCTCCGGAATCCACGGCCCTCTCGTACTCGCCGGTCGCAACGATGTTTTGTGCATAGCCCTGGCGGTACCGGCTGATCGAGGACGGGCCAAGGCCGATCAGGGTTTCGCACTGATCCTCGGTATAACCCTGGAAATTGCGGCGGATCTTGCCGGCGCGCGCCGCGACCGCCAGCGAATCGCCCGGCTTGGCGAAATGATCGAGCCCGAGCGCCTCGTAGCCGGCGTCGACGATCAGTCTCGCGGCGAGTTGCGACTGCGCCAGACGTGCGGCGGAATCAGGCAGCCACGCCTCATCGATCATCGTCTGATGCTTCTTGAACCAGGGCACATGCGCATAGCCGAACAGGGCCAGCCTGTCCGGCGCCAGCGTCAGCGCCTGGGCGACAGTCGCCGCAACGCTCTCGCAGGTCTGATGCGGCAGGCCGTACAGCAGGTCCAGATTGACGGACGTGACACCCCTCGCCCGCACCGCATCGACAATGCTTTTGGTCAGCGCAAAGCTCTGCTCGCGATTGATCGCCTTCTGCACTTTGGGATCGAAGTCCTGGACACCGAGGCTCGCTCTGGTCATGCCGATCGCAGCGAAGGCATCGAGCCGCCCTTCATCCATGTCGTTCGGATCGATCTCAACACTGAGGCCGGCATTTTCGAGAAAGTCGAACCGATCCCGCAACGCTTTTCCGAGCATGAGGATGTCGTCGGGCTTCAGCATGGTCGGGGAGCCGCCGCCGAAATGGACGGCACGTACCTTGCCCCGGCCGCTCACAAGGCCGCCGACAGTTTCGATTTCCTTGTGGAGCGAGCGCAGAAAAGTGGCCACGGGCGCATAGTGCCGGGTCTGCTTGGTGTGGCAGGCGCAGAACCAGCACAGCCTGTCGCAATAGGGGATATGCAGATACAGCGATATCTCGTCATTGCCCTCAAGTGCATCCATCCAGCCGCGAACAGTTGCCGCGTCGACGCCCGGATGAAAGTGCGGGGCCGTCGGGTAGCTCGTATAACGCGGTACGTTGTCGCCAAGTCCCGCGGTTGGGGGGCCTGCGGTTGGGGTTGGGCGTGTTTCATAGGCAGTGGCGGCTGAGGTGCTCATACGGGCAAACTGCCGAAACTACCCCGACAAAGCCTTGATCTCGATCAAGGCGGCGCAGGGCGCAACTGGCGCAAGTTGCGGTCCCTGCTTCATCAAAGGCGTGGTATGGCCGTCAGACAGGATGCTCAACGAGTTGGCATTCCCGCGATTTGCGAATCCTGCGAAGCGCGCCATGGCGGGCTATGCGGCGCGCTCGAGGCCGGCCAGCTCGCCGAGTTGGCCAGGGCCTCATCGAGACATGAGGTCCTGGCCGGGACGGAACTTCCCGACGATGGCACCTACTCGAACGTGCTGTCCGGCGTGGTCAAGCTTACGAGAAACCTGTCGGACGGTCGTCAGCAGATTGTCGGGTTCCATTTCGCGCCCGATTTTCTAGGCAGGCCGTTCGAGGCAAAAAGGCCAATCAAGGCCGAAGCCTTGACGAAAATGACGCTTTGCTCGTTTCCGAGGGCGATCATCGACCGGATGATGGACGACACGCCGGAGATCGGGCAAAGGCTGCTCCAGCACGCGCTGAACGAGCTCGACGAAGCGCGCGACTGGATGACGGCACTGGGGCACAAGACCGCGTCCGAAAAAGTAGCAAGCTTCCTTCTCATGATCGCCAAAAACATCGATCCGGCCAATCATTCGGCGGGCTCGACAAGCTTCGACCTGCCGTTGTCACGCGCGGATATCGCCGATTTTCTTGGGCTGACCATCGAGACGGTAAGCCGCGAATTGTCCAGGCTGCGGTCGGATGGCGTGATCCGGATTGTAAACAAACGGCACATCAGCCTGGAAAGCGTGGCTCAGCTCGAGGAACGCCGCGGCGACTGAACAGCCGATGGCCCGCCTTCTCCCGCGCAAAGCAATCTGTGAGTTTCGGGCTCTCAGATCGGGCGTGGCTCCTGGCGCGGTCGTTGCTCCGACGGCCCTGGCGTTCTTGATGGCCGGCCCTGACGGCTCCCGAAAACAAAAGCTGTACCGTTTGACCTGGATCAAGGCCGCGAGGGTGGAAAATCCCGAAATGGTGCCGCGAGCGGTCATTTTCCGCTGGAACTTCGAGATCGGGGACTTGCGATGAGATTTGGCACGGAGATCGTCCTTCTAAGCCTGTTTGCCTTTGCGGCCCTAGTGGCTGCCGGCTTCGGCGTAGATGAGCCTTTTCGCCAGCATATGTGGGTGTTGTTCTTCGCGGTGGCTGGCTTCACCGCGATCCTGTTGCGCAACACGGATTTCAAGGCGGCAACTCCGGTCGACTCCTCGGCCTACATGGATGGTCCGATCCGTTACGGAGCGATCGCCACGGTGTTCTGGGGCGTCGTCGGCATGCTGGTCGGCGTTGTCATTGCTCTTCAGCTTGCCTACCCGGATCTCGATATCCAACCCTGGTTCAATTTTGGCCGCCTCCGGCCTCTGCATACTTCCGGCGTGATCTTCGCCTTTGGCGGCAACGCTCTTCTGTGCACGTCCATGTATGTCGTGCAGCGTACCTCGCGCGCGAGGCTGTTCGGCGGCGATCTCGCCTGGTTCGTCTTTTGGGGCTACCAGCTTTTCATCGTCATGGCCGCGACCGGCTATCTGCTCGGCATCACCGAAGGTCGCGAATATGCCGAGCCGGAATGGTATGTCGACCTCTGGCTGACGATCGTCTGGGTCGCCTACCTGATCCTTTTCCTTGGCACCATCCTCAAGCGCAAGGAACCGCATATCTACGTCGCCAACTGGTTCTACCTCTCCTTCATCGTGACCATTGCGATGCTGCATGTGGTCAACAACCTCTCGATGCCGGTGTCATTCCTAGGCTCGAAGAGCTACTCGGCATTCTCAGGCGTTCAGGACGCGCTGACCCAGTGGTGGTACGGCCATAATGCCGTGGGCTTCTTCCTGACCGCCGGCTTCCTCGGCATGATGTACTACTTCGTGCCGAAGCAGGTGAACCGCCCGGTCTACTCCTACCGCCTGTCGATCATCCACTTCTGGGCGCTGATCTTCCTCTACATCTGGGCCGGCCCCCATCACCTTCACTATACCGCCCTGCCCGATTGGGCGCAGACGCTCGGCATGGTGTTCTCGGTCATGCTGTGGATGCCCTCCTGGGGCGGCATGATCAACGGCCTGATGACCCTCTCCGGAGCCTGGGACAAGATCCGCACCGATCCGATCGTCCGCATGATGGTCGCGGCCATCGCTTTCTACGGCATGTCGACCTTCGAAGGCCCGATGATGTCGATCAAGGCCGTTAACTCGCTCTCGCACTACACGGACTGGACCATCGGCCATGTCCATTCCGGCGCGCTCGGCTGGGTCGGCATGATCTCGTTCGGCGCCATCTACTACATGGTGCCCAAGCTCTGGAACCGTGAGCGGCTCTATTCGATGCGTCTCGTCACCTGGCACTTCTGGCTGGCTACGCTCGGCATCGTCGTCTACGCCGCCGTGATGTGGGTTTCCGGCATCATGCAGGGCCTGATGTGGCGCGAGTACGACGAACAGGGTTTCCTCGTCTATTCATTCGCCGAGACCGTCGCCGCCATGCACCCCTACTACCTCATGCGCGCAGCGGGTGGCGCCATGTACCTCGCCGGTACCCTGATCATGGCCTGGAACATCACCATGACCATCCTCGGCTACCAGCGCAAAGAACAACCACTGCCGGGTTCCGCACCCGCTCTCCAGCCTGCTCAATAAGGAGCCAGACATGGGTCTGATCGATAAACACTCCCTAATCGAGAAGAACGCCACGCTTCTTCTCGTCGGTTCCCTGCTGGTCGTCACGGTCGGCGGCATCGTCGAGATCGCACCGCTCTTCTATCTCGACAACACGATCGAGAAGGTGGACGGCATGCGGCCTTATACCCCGCTCGAGCTCGCCGGCCGCAACATCTATGTTCGCGAAGGTTGTTACCTCTGCCACAGCCAGATGATCCGGCCCTTCCGGGACGAGGTCGAACGGTATGGCCACTACAGCCTGGCTGCCGAGTCCATGTACGATCATCCATTCCAGTGGGGATCGAAGCGGACCGGCCCTGATCTTGCGCGCGTCGGCGATCGCTACTCCAACGCCTGGCACGTCCAGCATCTCGACGATCCGCGCTCCGTCGTGCCGGAGTCGATCATGCCGAGCTACGCGTTCCTGAAAAACACGCCGATCGAGGTGAAGGACTTCTCGACGCATCTGGTCGCGAACAGGCGCGTCGGAGTGCCCTATTCCGATGACATGGTCTCGAACGCCAATGCAGACCTGATGGCTCAGGCAGACCCCAACGCGGACACGTCCGGACTGGAAAGCCGCTATCCGAAAGCCAAGGTCGGCGACTTCGACGGCAACCCCCAGCAGATCACCGAGATGGATGCGCTGGTCGCCTATCTGCAGATGCTCGGCACGCTGGTCGACTTCAAGAACTACGACGAAGCAGCCGGCTATCGCTGAGGAGAGCAATCGATGGACTACAATTTGATGCGTGAGTTCGCCGACAGCTGGGGCCTGCTTGCCATGGCCCTGTTCTTTGTCGGCTGCATAGCCTTCGCGCTTCGTCCGGGTGGCAAAGCGCATGCCGACCAGGCCGCACAGATTCCTCTCAAGGACGATTGATCATGAGCAGCGAGCATATCGACGAAATCTCGGGCATCACAACGACTGGGCACGAGTGGGACGGGATCAAGGAGCTCAACAATCCCCTGCCGCGGTGGTGGGTGATCACCTTCTACGTTACCATAGCCTGGGCGCTCGCCTATACGATCTTCTATCCCGCCTGGCCGATGCTGAGCTCGACCACCAGGGGCGTTCTGGGCTTTTCCAGCCGCAACGACGTCAAGAACGAATTGGCCGCCGCGGAAGCCGCCAAGGCCAAATACGTCGCGTCAATAGAGTCCAAGAGTGTTTCCGAAATCGCGGGCGACGATGCGCTGCGCGAGTTTGCCGTCGCGGCCGGCGGCGCGGCATTCAAGGTCAACTGCGTGCAATGCCACGGATCCGGCGCTCTGGGGTCGAAAGGATTTCCGAACCTCAACGATGACGATTGGCTCTGGGGAGGAAAGACGGAGCAGATCCAGCAGACGATCACGCACGGCGTCCGCTTCGCCGCGGACGCCGATACCCGCCAGTCCGAGATGCCTGCCTTCGCCGACGTGCTCCAGCCCGAGCAGGTCGCCCAGGTGAGCGCTTTCGTTGCCAGCCTGTCGGGCCCAGTGAAGGACAAGAGCCTGATCGAGCCCGGCGCCAAGGTTTTCGCGGACAATTGTGTCGCCTGCCATGGCGAGAACGCAAAGGGCAACAGGGAGCTCGGAGCACCCGATCTCACCGATGCGATCTGGCTCTACGGCCCCGGCGAAGCCGCCATTGCTGCTCAGGTGAAAGCTCCGAAGAACGGGGTGATGCCCGCCTGGGTCGGCCGTCTTGGCGAGACTACGGTCAAGGAACTGGCTGTCTATGTCCATTCGCTTGGCGGCGGAGAATAGAAGCGGGGACTATTCTCGGCCCTTGGCCGTTCAAGCGACGAGGCCCGGCCATGCCGGGCCTCGACTTGTTTTTGATGATTCAATTTGACCTGCATCAACGCGACGCGGCGTGAGCGATTGCAAGAGTGCCGGACAGAGGCGGCATCATTTCGCCGCGATTGGAGATTGGTCGTGCTGGATCAGACGCAGGTAGAACGGCTCGAGGCAGAAGCGGTCAACTCCGCCAAGACGCGACAGCCGCTGTACACGGCGCGCAAGAAGATTTTCCCTAAGCGTGCATCCGGCCGTTTCCGCCAGTTCAAATGGGTGGTGATGGCGATCACGCTCGGCATCTATTATCTGACGCCCTGGCTGCGCTGGGACCGCGGACCTTTCGCTCCCGACCAGGCCGTTCTCCTCGATCTGGCGAACCGTCGTTTCTATTTCTTCTTCATCGAGATCTGGCCACAGGAATTCTATTACGTCGCCGGCCTTCTCATGATGGCGGGCGTCGGTCTTTTCCTGATCACATCGACGGTCGGGCGAGCCTGGTGTGGCTACACCTGCCCGCAAACCGTCTGGGTGGACCTGTTCCTCGTCGTGGAACGGGCGATCGAAGGCGACCGCAATGCGCGAATGAAGCTGGACGCCGCTCCCTGGACGGCCCGCAAGCTCTTCCTGCGCACAATCAAGCATGCCACCTGGCTCATCATTGGAGCGGCCACCGGCGGCGCCTGGATCTTCTACTTCGCCGACGCGCCGACGCTGCTGCGCGAAGTGGTCACCGGCACGGCCGCGCCCGTCGCCTATGTCACGATCGCCGTCCTGACCGGCACCACCTATGTGTTCGGCGGACTGATGCGTGAGCAGGTCTGCACCTACATGTGCCCGTGGCCGCGCATCCAGGCCGCCATGCTCGATGAAAATTCGTTGACGGTGACATACAACGACTGGCGCGGCGAGCCGCGTTCGCGCCATGCCAAGAAAGCGGTGGCCGCCGGACAATCGGTCGGCGACTGCGTCGACTGCAACGCCTGCGTGGCCGTCTGCCCTATGGGCATCGACATCCGCGATGGCCAGCAGTTGGAGTGCATCACCTGCGCGCTCTGCATGGATGCCTGCGACGGCGTCATGGACAAGCTCGGCCGCGAGCGCGGGCTGATCTCCTACGCAACGCTGGCGGACTACAACGCCAACATGGCGCTGGCGACCGCCGGCGGCACCGGTCCGGTAAACCCGGCGCTTGTCAGGACGCCAAGCGGCAGCTTCGTCGACGGCCTGGCGCATTTCCATCTGGGCAAGATCTTGCGGTTGCGCACCTTCATCTACCTCGGCGCATGGTCGGCGATCGGGCTGGTGCTGGTCTATTCGCTGCTGACGCGTGAGCGGCTGGAGCTGAATGTCCTGCACGACAGAAATCCGCAGTTCGTGACGCTTTCGGACGGCTCGATCCGGAACGGCTACACCGTCAAACTGCTCAACATGGTCCCCGAGCCGAGGACGATCGAGGTTACCCTTGAAGGGCTCGACGACGCAGAAATGAGCATCGTCGGCATGGACCAGCCCGCGAGCCGCTCGTTTGCCGCCCAGGTCGAACCCGATCGGCTGAAGATACTCAAGGTCTTTGTTCGTCAACCGGCGGACCAGATCAAAAAGCCGGTGCAACGCTTCGAATTCCGCATCCAGGACAAGGCAAGTTCCGAATCCGCCGAATACACCGCCAGTTTCAACGCACCGGAGATCGGCAAATGAGCACCCATGCACGAAAGCCGCGCGAGTTCACGGGCAGGCATATGCTGATCTCCATCCTTGCCTTCTTCGGGGTGGTGATCGGGGTCAATGTCACGATGGCCACACTCGCGCGCAAGAGCTGGACCGGGCTGGTCGTTGAGAACACCTATGTCGCCAGCCAGCAGTTCAACGAGGAAGCCAGGAAAGGAAGGGCGCAGGCGGCGCTCGGCTGGACGGGCAGGCTGACCATCGCCTCCGGCGACGTCCGCTACAGCCTTGTCGACGCCCAGGGCAAGCCGGTGCCGCTGCATGACGTCAGGATGCTGTTCCGGCACCCGGCTTACGAAGCCGAGGACGAAGCCGTGACACTTGCCGCGGCGGCCGGCGGCACGCCTGCGAACACGCAGGAGTTTGCCGCCCGGCACACGCCGAAGGACGGCGTCTGGATCATCGAGATCGATGCCGACGCCGGATTGACGGCGCCGTTTCGCGATGTTCGCCGCATCATGATCTCGAAAGGAGCACTGCAATGAGCTGCTGCGCGCCGGGAGCCGAAATGGCCTTGGACGTCGTCAATGCAGCGTCCGCCTCGCCGTCGAGCGACGAGATCAAGCTCGCCAGCCGCTCTCTGGGCGGCGGCGTGCACCAGACCGAGCTGTCGGTACCGACAGTCCACTGCGGGGCTTGCATTCAGGCGATCGAGACCGCTCTCGCCAAGGTCGAGAACGTTGAGTCCGCCCGTGTCAATCTTTCGACCAAGCGCGTCTCGGTGCGCTGGCATGGAGACAGCGTCCCGCCATTGTTCGCCGTGCTCGGCCGGCTCGGCTACCAGGCACATCTGTTCGACCCGGACATTCACGAGAAGGACAAAACCCTTTCGGAGTTGATCCGGGCCGTCGCGGTCGCAGGCTTCGCAGCCGGCAACATCATGCTGCTTTCGGTGTCGGTCTGGTCCGGAGCCGAAGGCGCGACGCGGGATCTGTTTCACTGGATATCCGCGCTGATCGCCATCCCGGCGCTCGCCTTCGCCGGCGGAATCTATTTCCGTTCCGCCGCGAACGCACTTCGCCATGGCCGGATGAACATGGATGTGCCGATCGCGGTGGGTGTGTCCCTGGCTTACGCGATGAGCCTCTATGAGACCATCAATCACGGCGAGCATGCCTATTTCGACGCCTCGGTGTCGCTGCTGTTTTTCCTGCTGATCGGCCGCACGCTGGATCATGTGATGCGGGAACGGGCACGCACGGCCGTCAACGGCCTGTCGAGACTCGCGGCACGGGGCTCGGTGGTGCTGCGGGAAGACAATACGCGCGAATACGTGCCCGTCGCCGAACTCATGCCAGGAATGCGCCTGCTTATCGCGGCCGGAGAAAGGATACCGGTCGACGGCGATATACTCAGCGGCAATTCCGACCTCGATTGCTCGCTCGTCTCCGGCGAAAGCACGCCCAAGGCCGTGGGTGCCGGGGCACATGTCCAGGCCGGAACGCTCAACCTCACCGGCCCGCTGACGATGCAGGCGACCGCCGCCGCGAAGGATTCCTTCCTGGCCGAAATGGTTCGGCTGATGGAGGCCGCCGAAGGCGGCCGCTCGCAATACAGAAGGATTGCCGACCGGGTGTCGGCACTCTACGCGCCGGTGGTTCATATCGCCGCCTTTGCGACGTTCGTCGGCTGGATGGTGGCGTCCGGCGACTGGCACCGCGCCGTCACCATCGCCATCGCCGTGCTCATCATCACTTGCCCCTGCGCTCTCGGCCTTGCGGTGCCGATCGTTCAGGTCGTGGCGGCCCGGCGCCTGTTCGAAGCCGGGGTCATGGTCAAGGATGGCTCGGCCCTGGAGCGTCTCGCCGCGATCGATACGGCGGTGTTCGACAAGACCGGAACGCTGACTTTAGGACAGCCAAGGCTGGTCAACGCATCCGAGATCGATCCGACCATGCTCGCGATGGCCGCCGACATAGCGGCTCATTCGCGGCATCCGTTTTCAAAGGCTATTGCCGCCTATGCGGGCTTTGCCGGTCAGCCCAAGCTCGACTCGGTGCGAGAAGAACCCGGCTTCGGCGTCGAAGCGGCCGCTGGAGATGACATCTGGCGCCTCGGCCGACGCGGATGGGCCGGCTGGAAGGCCCGGACCGGCGGCGAAGGCAAGATCGGCGGCTATGGCGGCACGGTGCTTTCGAGGAATGGCAGCATCGTCGCATGCTTCGCTTTCGAGGATGCGGCTCGATTGGACGCCCAAGCGGCGATTCAGCAGCTGAAGGGCGCCGGCGTGTCGGTGGATATGCTGTCCGGCGATACCGAGAAAGCCTGCAGCCAGGTTGCCACCACATTGGGAATTGAAAGTTTCGTGCCGGCGCTGCTGCCCTCGGGAAAGGTCGAGTGGATCGAGTCGCTGACTCGCGCGGGACACAAGGTGCTGATGGTGGGCGACGGCCTCAACGACACACCGGCGCTGCGAGCGGCACATGTCTCGATCGCCCCCGCGACGGCGGCCGATATCGGCCGCCAGGCCGCGGACTTCGTCTTCCTGCGCGAGAGCCTTCAGGCAGTTCCCCTTGCCGTCGATATCTCTCGGAAGGCCGGCCGGCTCATTCGCCAGAACATCGCCGTCGCGATCGTCTACAACGCCCTTGCCGTGCCGATCGCCATTCTCGGATATGTGACGCCGCTCATCGCGGCGATCGCCATGTCCGCCTCCTCGCTGATCGTGATCGGCAACGCGATGCGGCTTCAGGCTACGGTGAAAGCGGTGCCGGAAGTGCTTCAGACCCGGCGCCGCACGGACACCGTGGAAGCGACCCATCCATGACCACGCTTGTCTATCTCATTCCCGTGGCCCTGTTCTTGGGAGCGCTCGGTCTGTCCGGCTTCCTGTGGGCATTGCGCAGCGGCCAATACGAGGATCTCGACGGAGCTGCGGAGCGGATACTGATCGAGCCCGATGACCGGCCCGACAAAGGCTGACGATCAAACTGACGCAGATCAAAGCGCTGCCGTTCCCGGCGCTTCAAAAAGGGGCCTGATGGAGAGCAGGAAATGCCGATGCAAGCCCAGGCCATCATGACAACGCCGGTGATCTCAATCGATGCTTCGGCCTCGATCGCCAAAGCGGCCGATCTGATGCTGACCAGGAAAATCAGTTGTCTGCCGGTCACACGCGACGGCGCCATGGCCGGGATCATAAGCGAAGGCGACTTCCTGCGCCGTCAAGAGCTCGGCACCCAGCGTGTTCGTCCTCGCTGGCTGGAATTTCTGGCTGGCCCCGGCAAGGTCGCCGATGAATATGTCCACGCGAACGGACGCCGCGTAGGCGAGGTGATGACGACGGAAGTCGTCTCCGCGCCGCCAGACACGTCGCTGGCCGAGATCGTCGAATTGATGGCTCGCCACGACATCAAGACTGTACCTATCGTCGACGCCGGCAAAATCGTCGGCATCGTCACCCGCTCGGATTTGTTGCGGGCCCTGCTTCGGATCCTGCCCAAATCAAGCGCGGCGACCGCCGATGACGAGTTGATACGCAGGACCATTGTGGCCGAGCTGCAGCAGCAGTCCTGGAGCGGGGGCGACCTGATCGGCGTTACCGTCGACAAGGGCGTCGTCGAATTGAATGGCGCGATTTTCGACGAGCGTCAGCGAAAGGCCGCCATCGTTGCCGCCGAGAACGTCGCCGGCGTCAAGAAAGTTACGGACAAACTGTTCTGCGCTGGCCCTCTGTCGGTCGTGCTTGTCTCCTAATGCATGTCGCCCAAAAGTGCGCAGCAGTTTTGGGAAAACGACGTGGATCATAACAAAGACTTTAGCGGCAAGAGGCGTCGTTGAACGGCTCTTGGCGATCCAATCCCGACTTCTGGCTCATACAGCTTAGATCGCCGCTGCGGCCAATAACGGTCGCAGCAACAACAGGGCGAATCCAAGAAGGGCCGCGCCGGCAACCTTGTCCGCCATGCTCCTGCCTCCGCGAAGCCGCTTGCCGAACAAAAGCCAGAGCGATCCCGTGGCTGCCGTAATCCCAAGGAGTACGATCCAGTAGGCGCCCAAAACGTGCTGCTTGGCATTCATCGGCACCATCGCCAGGCAGTAGATAAACGCCTTCGGATTGAGGGCGGTGGTTGCCAGCACCGAAAGGCTGTCGCCGCTTTCGGACACGTTGATCGGGTTGCTGGCCATCAAACGCAAGCCCAGAACCACAAGCCACCCGGCTGCGATCAGTTTGAGAATCTGGATGGCGTCAGCCGGCATCAAGGGGCGGAACGAAAGCCAGAGCGCCGCCGCGATCCCGTATCCGCATGCTTGCGCGGCCAGGAGCGTAATCGCCCTCTTTCGCTTGACCGCCCCCGCCATCAGGAGAGCGTTGGTCGGCCCCGGCGCGGCAAAGAGCAGAAACGCTTCGAGAAGAAATAGACTGTTCAATCTGCCTGACCCCGTGGATGCGGATCCATCATCCGCAAAAGCTGCGCGAACGCCACCCGAAGCTTCAATAGGACATCAAGCGGTTGATGCCGGCCTGCTGAATCAGCGTCCGCGTAACACCGCCGAAGGCCCATTCCCTCAGCCGGCTGTGGCCGTAGGCGCCCGTCACGATCAGGTCGGCATGGATCGAGCGCGCAAATGCCGTCAGGCTGTCGCCGTCCGCCTCGCCGGAGATCACTTCGGTTCGCGCCGTGATGCCGTGATGCTCCAGAAATACCGCGACGTCGGCGAGGCTGTTGCGAACTTCTTCTCCGGAGACGGGTTCCATCGTGGCGACGACCACCTCATTGGCCCTGGCCAGGAACGGCAAGGAGTCGGACAAGGCCCTGCGGGCTTCCCTGCTGTCCTTCCAGGCGACAAGGACAGTCTTTCCCAAAAGGTGCTCGGCATTGCTCGCCGCGACCAGCACCGGCCGGCCAGCGCCGAGCACGAGGCTTCCGATATCGACGGCGCGAAAGACATCCTCCCCTCCATCACCGGTCACGATAAGGTCGGCCGAACGGGCGGCTATGCCGAGAGCACGTGTCGGACCGCAGATGTACTGCGTCCATTCACTGCTTATCGAGGCCGGGACAAGCTTCTCGAAATTGTCGCGCAACTCGGCAAGACGCTTCTCGATTTCGGTGCGAGCTATCTGCATGACCTCGCCTTCGTAGACCAGGCCTTCTCCCGTCGACACCAGGGGCGGAACGTCCGCGGCAGCGAGGCCGACGAGGTGGGCATCAAAGCGCTGCGCGAGTTCCGTTGCCAGCTTTATGATCGGCGCGGGGTTTGCATCAACGGCCAGATTGACGACTATCGTTTTGTAGGACATGCGGACACCTTGCTCGATGCGGAAAGTCTCCGTCATTTTGCAGTGTGTTGGAGGTGCAGTGCCTTGATACCGATCAAAATCGCCGCAGTGACTGTTTGGCGGGTAAAAAGATGAGTGCTACATCATCGACCGCTGCTGTACTTCAATCCGGAGAATGCTCGTGAGCAAAAAGGGAGAAGCTTCGCCCGAAGCCATCGCCGCGGCACTTCCGGTATCCGGCGATGAAATGGGGCGAGACTACCTGCCGGAACCTGAGCTTCTCGCGCTGATGTTCGAGCAGGCTCCTGGCTTCATGACCGTGCTCAGCGAGCCGGGTCACGTTTTCCAGTTGACCAATGCCGCTTATCAACGGCTGATCGGCCAGCGGCAGGTCATCGGCAAGTCGGTCAGCGAAGCCTTGCCCGAGCTCGAGGGCCAGGGATTCTTCGAATTGCTCGACCGTGTCAGCGAAACCGGCGAGCCATATGTCGGCCGCAATGCCAAAATCGTCCTGCGCAACCCTGAAACCGGCCTTGCGGAGGAGCGTATCCTCGACTTCGTCTACCAGCCCATCAGGGCCAAGGACGGCCGGATCACCGCGATCTTCGTTCAGGGCACGGATGTCAGCGACCTGTCGTTCGCCAACGCTGCGCTGCAGTTGCGCGAGGATCACCTGCGTTCGATCCTGGCGACAGTGCCCGACGCGATGATTGTCATCGACGAACGCGGCCTTATCCAATCCTTCAGCACGGCGGCCGAGACATTGTTCGGCTACAAGGCCAGCGAAGTCATCGGTCAAAACGTCAAGTTGCTGATGCCTTCGCCATACCGGAATGAGCATGACGCATATATGCAGCGCTACCTGACGACGGGAGAGCGCCGCATCATCGGGCTCGGCCGCACGGTAACCGGAATGCGCAAGGACGGCTCGACCTTTCCGATGGAACTCGCGGTCGGTGAAATGCATCCGGGAACGGGCCGCTTCTTCACCGGCTTCTGCCGCGACCTGACGGAACGCCATAAAACGGAAGCCAGGATGCAGGAGCAGCAGCAGGAACTGCTTCACATGGCGCGGTTCACCGCGCTCGGCGAAATGGCCTCGACGCTGGCGCATGAGATAAACCAGCCGCTGACGGCCATCACGAACTATCTCAAAGGCAGCCGCCGCCTCCTCGAGAAGAGCAAGGACGGCAATGCCGCCATGTTGCAGGAGGCTGTCGAGAAGGCTGCCGACCAGGCCTTGCGCGCCGGCGACGTCATCCGTCGTCTCAGGGATTTTGTCGCCAGGGGTGAAAGCGAGCATAAGGTGGAACGTCTGCCAACGCTCATCGACGACGCCTCGTCGCTCGCCCTGGTTGGCGCCAAGGAAGCGGACGTGCGCGTCAGTTACGATCTCGATCCGGCGGCCGAGCTTGTATTGACCGACAGAATCCAGATCGAGCAGGTATTGCTGAACCTGATGAGAAACGCCGTGGAGGCCATGCACGGTGCGCCACGTCGGGAATTGCATGTCGCAACCAAAGCGCGGCGCGATGGCATGATGGAGGTTGGCGTCATCGACACCGGCCCGGGGCTGGCGCCAGAGGTTTCGGCGCAGCTCTTCCAGCCTTTCGTGACCACCAAGAAGCACGGGATGGGTGTCGGCCTGTCCATTTGTCGCACTATCGTCGAGTCCCACGGTGGTCATATCTGGGCAGAGTCGCCACCCGGCGGCGGCACCGCGTTTCGGTTCACGCTGCGCGCTGTAGAAAAGGAAGAGGTTGCCAGTGGCCAATGATGTCGTGCATGTCGTCGACGACGATGTCGATGTTCGCAAATCGCTGGGCTTCCTGCTCGCGACGGCCGACTTTGCCGTGCGCCTGCATGAATCGGCAACCGCGTTCCTGGCGACGGAACCGAAGGAGATCGACGGCTGCATCGTCACCGACGTGCGCATGCCCGGCATCGACGGCATCGAATTCCTGCGGCAACTGAAAGCTCGTGGCCTGAGCGTGCCCGTAATCGTGATGACGGGGCATGCCGATGTCGCCCTGGCCGTCCAGGCGATGAAGGAAGGCGCCTCCGACTTCATCGAGAAGCCGTTCGACGACGAGGTGCTCATCGATGCAATTCGCTCTGCCTTGGACAACCGAACTCAAGCGGTAGCCACGCACCCGCAATCGGCCGAGATCCGGAAGAACCTTGCCACCCTGTCAGAGCGAGAGCGCCAGGTGCTCGACGGGCTTGTCTCCGGGTTGCCGAACAAGACGATTGCCTATGATCTCGGGATCAGTCCACGCACGGTCGAAATCCATCGCGCCAACGTCATGAGCAAGATGGGCGCCGGCAGCCTTTCGCACCTGGTGCGCATGGCCCTGATCGCTGAACCCAAACCTTAGAGCAATTCCGGGAAAAGTGCGCAGCGGTTTTCCGTCCGGAATTGCCGCCTTAAGACAGGTTTCGAAGCGAAGCCGTCTTATCTTTTCGGAGGTCCCAGTCGCGCCAGTGAGTCGGCCGGATATCGACGCGCGCACCGGTAACGGCATCCCGCCACCCTTCCCGGCCTCTTTCGCAAGGAAATACAAGCGCGTGCAAGCCATCCTCGTCCAGAACGGCTAGTTCGAGGCTGCGGCCAAACGGGGCACTTGCTATTGGATTCCACATTTAGCCAACTTGGGCCGAAATGAAGTTTCGCGCTTTGACTTGAATCAGTTTTGGCCGGTTGGGTCGACCCCGCCCCCTCCCGGCGACCGGATTGCAAATCTCCTTCAGCAGCCGAACGAGATCTCGTTTCGTGGCGTGTCGAACAGGTCCGGCGCTCCGCAATTTGACATAGCTCAAAGCAGAGCCCTCTCCCGGTCCGTAGGTTGGCTCCAGGAGACCGAACCGTCGCAGCCTGCGGCGTCGCTTCCTGCATAGGAGTTCAGCATGAATTACCAGCGGTTCTTCGAAGACGCGATCGACCAGCTCCACGCGGAGCGGCGCTACCGGGTTTTCGCCGACCTCGAACGCATCGTGGGCAAGTTCCCGCGCGCCATCTGGCGCTCGAACGGCCGCGCCCAGGAAATCACCGTCTGGTGCTCCAACGACTATCTCGGCATGGGCCAGAACGGCGATGTGATTACCGCTT
>NZ_RZSC01000729.1:0-2911 GCF_003998155.1 Mesorhizobium sp. M1E.F.Ca.ET.063.01.1.1 | reverse complement strand
CTTCATAAATGGCCGCCGGCGTGAGCAGTGCCTTCCTTCAGGTGGCTGCCGGTGAGAAGCGCTTGACGATCCAGCCTTTCTCAACCTCATGCCGGCGCCGCCGCCGTTCTCTGAGATGAACTCGACGCCGGCCATTTCAAGGGCGCCCCGGCGCTTATGAGTTTACGGCCTGGACGGCACCTTGTAGCCTGAACACATGGCACTCAAACGGATGGACAACGTAGGAATCGTCGTCGATGACCTCGAAGGGACGATTGATTTCTTTCGCGAGCTCGGCCTTGAGCTCGAAGGGCGGGCCACGATCGAAGGAGAATGGGCCGGACGTGTCACTGGATTGGGCGATCAGCGCGTCGAGATTGCCATGATGCGCACGCCGGACGGCCACGGCCGGCTCGAGCTATCCCGCTTCCTCACGCCGCCTGTAGTCGCGGATCACCGCAACGCCTCGGTGAACGCTCTAGGCTACCTGCGCGTCATGTTCGCCGTGGACGACATCGACGAGACGCTTGAAAAGCTCCGCCATCGCGGCGCGCAGCTCGTAGGCGAAGTAGTCCAGTATAAAGACGCGTACCGGCTCTGCTACATCCGCGGGCCTGAAGGGCTTCTCATCGGGCTCGCCCAAGAACTCGGCTGAGCGCAATACGACGACAATGGCGAAGGCTCTTGGCCTCTCGATCGTGCGGTGTGGACCAGACGGGCCTCAGGCATACGCGATCGCGGCGGAGCGGAACGAGCGCTGCCAGAGCTTGCGCATCCAGGGTCGGCAGTTGAAACTTCTTTGGAGCGTAGAGCCTAAACCCTTGAAAAGACTGGCGCGAGTGACGGGGCTCGAACCCGCGACCTCCGGCGTGACAGGCCGGCACTCTAACCGACTGAGCTACACCCGCGCACTGACGAGCACGTATAAGGCGTGTTCGTCGTTGGGGCGCTGGATAAGGGGTTCGTTTGCGGGTGTCAAGCGCGGCATGTGAGCATATCAGCAATCAGCGGAAGGTTTTTTGACAAGTGCGCCGGCATTGGGGAAATCCGCCTGACAGCGGGTGCGCCGGCTGTTCATTGGGCCTTGCGAATAGAGCCCTAACTGCTTAAAGGTCCGGCCCGGAGCGGGCGATTAGCTCAGTTGGTAGAGCGCTTCGTTTACACCGAAGATGTCGGCGGTTCGAGCCCGTCATCGCCCACCATATAACCTGCTGAATTTTTTGTTCCCGTCATTGGTTGGCCACGCTGTCTAAAGCGGGCAGCGGTTCACATCAGGGGCTTGTCGAAGGGGTGGCGGATTTTGCACGAAGGAGCGCCAAGACCGTAGCGTCTACCTCGAATCTATCCCGAACGCGCTTGGCAAAGAAGAAAACCTGCAACACGTTGCACAGCGCCGCTGCCGAAGCCAGCAAGAAAGGTCCTCCGACCAAAATCCCGATACAGCATAACGCAACAGTTGCCACTGCCCACGCCACCTGCTGTCTGACGATCCGCCAGCGGTAGGTGACGTTCATTGCCGTAGCGAGCGCGCTCTGCTCATTGTCAGGTGGATATCAGGTCCCGCGGTGAACTCCGGTACGGTCGATTGGAGAAGTCGTAGCGCGCCCTCCACATCCAGATCGTCTACCATGCGCTGCATCTCATCGAAGATACGCACGATCACCGCCCGCTCAATCGATCGTGCGGACGCTGCCAGGATTCCCGGCGAGCCAGTCTCGCTCAGTGTTTCGCTACGGTCGAACAATTCCTCGTAGAGTTTCTCTCCGGGGCGCAGCCCGGTGTAAGCGATTTCAATGTCAGTGTCCGGCCGGCGTCCTGAGAGACGAATGAGGTTCCTCGCGAGATCGGCGATCTTCACGGGTGACCCCATATTGAGGACAAAGATCCGGCCTCGCTCATCAATCTTGTCCGGCTCATGAGCCGCCGCCTGCAGGACCAAAAGACATGCTTCCGGGATCGTCATGAAAAAGCGAACGATCTCCGGATGGGTCACTGTTACGGGCCCGCCGGCCTTTATCTGCTGTTCAAAGAGGGGAACTACCGATCCGGCTGATCCCAATACGTTGCCGAAGCGAACGGTCATGAAGCGCGTGGTGCACGTCTTCTGGTCGAGATCCATTGCCTGGCAATACATTTCCGCCATTCGTTTCGTGGCACCCATGACGTTTGCCGGGTTCACAGCCTTGTCAGTCGACACCATGATCATCTTGGAGACTTTCCAGCGGAGCGCGGCGTCGGCAACATTCCGGGTACCGATGGCATTTGTGAAAATGCCTTCGATCGGCTGCGCTTCGACCATCGGCACGTGCTTCAAAGCAGCTGCATGGAAGATCAGATGTGGCGCATGGGTTTCAACGATATTGCTAATCGCATCCCTCTCACGCACGTTGCAAAGCACGGCGTCGATCCGCGTGTCAGGGCGTTTTTGGGTCAGCTCGGATTTGATGCAGTAGAGCGCATACTCGTTGGCGTCCACCAGAACGAGGCTTAGAGGGCTCAGCTCCGCCACCTGCCGCGCCAACTCGGACCCGATCGAACCGCCCGCTCCAGTGATCATTACGTTTTTGCCGCCAATCATGGCGGCAATCTTGCGCGTGTCCAACTTGACGGGCGCGCGCTGCAGAAGATCCTCCAACTTTATCGGGGTAAGTTCGATCTCCGCATCGATGCTCTTCATGTCGAGCAGGTTTGGGAGCATCAGCAACTCGAGCTTTTGCTGTGCCGCGATCTCCACCAGCTCCTCGAGACTGGCGTACTGCTGAAATTCATCGCGCGATCGAGTGAGGATTATTGCCTCGGCCCGGCGCCCCCGCGCCTCGAACCGGTCCAATATCTGAGGGAGTTTGTCCAGCGGACCCACGACTGGTATGCCCCGGATGGCTCGCCCGGTTCTGCGGCCGCGCTCGTCGACGATCGCAAGCACGTTGACAGA
>NZ_RZSC01000728.1:0-2923 GCF_003998155.1 Mesorhizobium sp. M1E.F.Ca.ET.063.01.1.1 | reverse complement strand
ATGCTTTTGCAGACCAAGTCGCGTGAGGTCTCCTGGAATGGATGGGCATTGCTGCTGCGCGGGCTTGTCGCGCTCGCAGTGCTGGCTTTCGGCTTCACCCACGGTGCGCGGGCGCATTCGCTGGACGACATCGACGCCATGCTCCAGAGCGGCGAGAAGTATTTCCAGCAGATCGACAAGCCGATGCCCGACTTCACACTGCGCGCCGCCGATGGGCGCGTGGTGCGGCCGGCCGATCTCGCCGGCAAGGTCGTAGTGCTTCAATTCATCTACACCTCATGCCCGGACGTTTGCCCGCTGCATGCCGAAAAGATCGCAGAGGTCCAGAAGATGGTGAACTCGACACCGATGAAGGATCGGGTCGTCTTCATCAGCATAACCACCGACCCGCGGAAAGACACGCCCGATGCGCTCAAGGCCTACGGGCCGACGCACGGGCTGGACCCGGCCAACTGGCTGTTCCTGACCACTGCCCCGGACCAGCCGGAGGATACGACCCGCAAACTGGCGGAAGCCTTCGGCCACAAGTTCACCCTCGCCGACGACGGCTACCAGATGCACGGCATCGTCACCCATGTGATCGACAAGGAGGGTCGCTGGCGGGCGAACTTCCACGGACTGAACTTCCAGCCCATCAACCTCGTCACCTTCGTCAACGCGCTCACCAACAATGTCGAGCACCCGCACTATGAGCAGCACGAAGGCTGGCTGGCGAAACTGAAGAACCTGCTGTGAGGCAGGACCACCGCTTTCGAACAAGGAAGGGAGACACATGTTCACCAGGGCGCACACGAGCCGATTCTTCGGCAGTATCTTTCGCACCATCCTGCTCGCCGGCCTGGCGGGATGGTTCCTGCTCAATCCAGGCCTTCCAGGCGCGCGGGGACCGGCATTCGCAGCCGGCGAAATGTCCCAGGACCAGCTCGACCAACGGATACACGACTACATTCTGGCGCACCCGGAGGTTCTCGTGCAGGCGCTGCAGAGCCTGGACGAGCGCCAGCGTCAAGCGGAGGCGACCGAGGCCAGGAAGGCGCTCAAGGCGCGAGCGGCCGACATCTTCCACGACAAGCAGAGCCCCGTCGGCGGTAATGCGCAAGGCAATGTCACCCTGGTCGAGTTCTTCGACTACAATTGCCCCTATTGCCGAATGATGGCGCCGATCATGGAACAGGCCGTGGCCGACGATCCGCAGCTTAGAATCGTCTACAAGGAATTTCCCATCCTCGGCCCCGATTCCGTGTTCGCGGCCAAGGCCGCGCTCGCCGCCGACAAGCAGGGCAAATACGCAGCCTTTCACAAGGCGCTCTATGCGGCAAAGACAAGAGTGACCGAGGCGGTCGTGCTCAAGACCGCCGCCGAGGCCGGGCTGGACGTCGAACGCATGAAGGCCGATATGCGGCAGCCCGATATCCAGGCATCGATCGACCGCAATACGGAACTGGCCCAGGCGCTGCGGATCACCGGGACGCCGGGCTTCGTCGCCGGCGATAGGATTTATCCCGGCGCGACCGATCTTGCGACACTGAAGACATTCGTCAATCAAGCGAGGGCCGGCAAATGACCGACATCCCAAACCGGCGCACGGTTGTTCTAAGCGTGTTCGGCGTCGCCGCGGCCGCAGGACTTTTCGAGCTGCCGGAACCGGCAATCGCTGCCGAGAATCCGGAATTGGCAAGGCGTTTCAAGGAGCTCAGCGAGAGCGGCAACAGCACCTGCTCGGCCAAGTTCACGGATTCGATCGCGACCATGCCGGCGACGGCTCGCATCAAGGGCTCGTGCTGCAGCCCGATGGAACTGAAGCGCTATGGCGAGCAGGTGAGAGGGCTCGCCAAGTACCGCGCCATCCCGATGATCCCCGGCGATCCTTACGACATTGCTGTGGCGACGGCGCAGCAGATGATGCCGTACTACGATCTGAAGCTCACCGGAGACGAGCAGAAGGCCTATGACTACGCGATGGCCAATTCCGAGGAGAAAGGTCCCTGCTGCTGTCCTTGCTGGCGATGGAAGGTGTATGGCGGACTGGCGAAATACCTGATCCACGAGCACCGCTTCACCGGCGAGCAGATCGTTGATGTGTGGGACCTTTCGGACGGCTGCGGCGGAGACGCTTGATCTCCCTTGCCGCAAGCCCTCGCCTGGCGAGTGCAGGCGGACCTGCGGCCCTGCCCTAAAGGGCTTGACCTTCCAGTCACTGGAACCCCTAACGTGAGCAGAAGGTCGCTAGCGGCGCGCCTTCCCAATCACGATCGAGGAGAAAAAGATGCATCGACGCGGTTTTCTGGCGGCAGGCCTGGCAACGGTTCTGTCAGGTTCTCGCGCGCTGGCGCAGATGAAGATGGACGGCATGTCGAACATGGATTCCATGCCCGGCATGGACATGGGCGGCCATGCGGGCCATGACATGGGCGCCATGGGCCAGGGTCCCGTGGCGCTACCCGAGGGTCAGCCCTTGCGCGAATTGCCGCTGCTTGCCAACGAGGCCAGCCGGTCCGGCCTGTTCAAGGCGAGACTGACGGCGGAGCCCGCCACCGTGCGCTTTGCCGCGGACCGGGACACGCCGATCCTTGCCTATAACGGCACGAGCCCCGGCCCGTTGATCGAAGCCTATGAGGGTGACCGCGTCGAGATCGCTTTCGCCAACCGGATCGAGGGTGAGCAAAGCACGATCCACTGGCACGGCATGCCGGTGCCCGCCGACCAGGACGGCAATCCGATGGACCCGGTGGCGGCAGGCGCGGACCGCGTCTATGCCTTCGAGCTGCCCGAAGGCAGCGCCGGCTCCTACTGGTACCACCCGCATCCGCATGGCCGCACGGCCGAGCAGGTCTATCGCGGCCTTGCCGGCGCCTTCGTCGTCAAGGCGAAGGCCGATCCCGTTCCGGCGGTCTATGGCGACACGGTGCTTATGTTCACCGAC
>NZ_RZSC01000727.1:0-2928 GCF_003998155.1 Mesorhizobium sp. M1E.F.Ca.ET.063.01.1.1 | reverse complement strand
GTCGTCGGCGCGGTACTGGCTGCGGCGCGGGTCGGCCCCGTCCGGCCGCATGCCGATGCGGCCGCGGCTGACATAGGCGTAGAGCGTCTGCGGCCGGACGTTGAGCCGCGCCAGCGCCTCCTCCCGCGTCAGCCATTCGGACATATCGCTCCGCGCCTATATTGATTCAGTTGATCAAGATTGATGCATTGATTGCGCAGCATTAATTGCAATGCACAAAAGGTCAAGGAGACAGTCATGGCGAACGGGCTCGATGATGTTGTGGCGGCGGACACGGTTCTTTCTGATGTCGACGGCGCCGGCGGACATCTCACCATCCGAGGCCACTCGCTGACGGAGCTGGCCGGTCGCTGGCGCTTCGGCCAGGTGGTCCGGCTGCTGTTCGACGGCTTTTTCGACCGGCTTCCCGGCGACAACGAACTGGAGAAGGCGATCGGCAAAGCGCGCGTCGAGGTTTTCGAACGGCTGCAGCCGATGCTTGGCCAGCTCGCGCCGCTCGACATCTACAGCGCCATGCGCGCCGGCATCGCCCTGCTGCCGGATGGCGAGGAGCTTGCCGATGCGCTCAGGCTGGCCGCGGCGCCGGCGGTGCTGACGCCGGCCCTGATGCGGATCGCACGCGGGGAGAAACCAATCGCTCCGGACGGACGTGCCGATCATGCCGCCGATATGCTGCGGATGCTCGGCGGCGGCGCATCGCCGGCGCTCGCCAAGGCGCTCGACACCTATCTGGTGACGGTCTGCGACCATGGGCTCAATGCCTCGACCTTCGCGACGCGGGTGGTGGCGTCGACGCAGGCGGGGTTGACCTCGGCGATCCTCGCCGGGCTCGGCGCGCTCAAGGGTCCGCTGCATGGCGGCGCGCCGGGACCGGTGATCGAGATGCTCGATGCGATCGAGGCGAGCGGCGACGCCGCAGCCTGGCTGCGCGGCGAGATCGCGCGCGGCGGGCGCATCATGGGCTTCGGCCATCGCATCTACCGCGTGCGCGATCCGCGCGCCGACGTGCTGAAGGCGGTCGTGCGGCAACTCGGCGCCCGCGACAGCCGGGAGACGGGCAGCCGGCTGGCCTTCGCCGAAACGGTGGAGCAGGTGGCGCTCGACGTGCTCAAGGTCGCAAAGCCGCAGCGCTCGATCCAGACCAATGTCGAATTCTATACGGCGCTGCTGCTCGAAGCCGCCGGCTTCCCGAAGGAGGCGTTCTCCAACGTCTTTGCCGCCGGCCGCGTCGCCGGCTGGATTGCGCACGCACGCGAGCAGCAGGCGACCGGCCGGCTCATCCGCCCGCAGTCGCGCTATGTCGGGCCGGTGCCGGATCTGGTGGCTTGAACCTGGTTCCTCGCCCCACTTCGACTGCGGCATGCACACATTTCCAAGCGGCTGGTCTTAGGCGATAGCGTGCATGGCAGCTTGGCGCATGCATAGTCTTATGCTGCGCTGGTCGACCCCCACTCCGTCTCGGCCACGCCGAGCCACCTCTCCCCCGATCGACGGGGTAGAGGAAAGGCGCCAAGCTTTTTGCCGTCGACGCTCGTCCAGCAACGCTCCCTTCCTTTCCCTCCGGAGGGGGAAAGGTGGCGCTGCGAAGCAGCGACGGATTGGGGGAACCACGTGGCAATCAAGCCTCGGCCTTATCAGTCACGCCAGTCACAGAAGTTGTGTGCATCCCCGGCCACTTTCGTGGGGCGAGGAAAGAGTCCCATGGACATAATTTCATCCGGTCACGCTTGTGTGTTCGTGTTCTTGCCTTGGTTCGTCCTTATATGCTGCACTGCAACATAAGCTGATAGCAGCGGCTCCGCCCAAATGACGCAAGGGCAGCCCACAGCGTCGAGACAAGGAACGGCATGGCGAAGAACGGCAAGGCGGAGGACAAGAAGAAGATCAACATCGCTCTCCAGGGCGGCGGCTCGCACGGCGCCTTCTCCTGGGGCGTGCTCGACCGGCTGCTCGAGGATGGCAGGCTGGAAATCGCGGCCGTGTCGGGTACCAGCGCCGGCGCCATGAACGCGGTGGCGCTGGCCGATGGGTTCGTGCGCGGCGGCGTCGAGGGCGCGCGCAAGAAGCTCGACGATTTCTGGCGCGCCGTGGCCTCGAAGGGCCGCTTCAGCCCGGTGCAGCGCATGCCGTGGGATGTCGTGTGGGGCAACTGGTCGATCGAGAACACGCCGGGCTACCTCTTCTTCGACACCATGTCGCGGGTGTTTTCGCCTTACGTCGCCAACCCGCTCGGCCTCAACCCGCTGCGCGACGTGGTCGAGAAGGAGATCGACTTCCGCAATGTGCGCGCCTGCAAGTCGATGGAACTCTTCATCTCGGCGACCAATGTCGAGACCGGGCAGCTGCGCGTCTTCTCCGACGGCGAGATCGACCTCGACACGGTGATGGCCTCGGCCTGCCTGCCGCAGTTGTTCCGTGCCGTCGAGATCAAGGGCGTGCCCTACTGGGATGGCGGCTATGGCGGCAATCCGGCGCTCTATCCCTTCTTCAAGACGGCGGCGACCGAGGACGTGCTCCTAGTGCAGATCAACCCGGTGGTGCGCGAAGGCACGCCGAAAAGCGCCAACGAGATCCAGAACCGCATCGACGAGATCACCTTCAACGCCGGACTCTTGCGCGAATTCCGCTCGATCGCCTTCGTCAAGGAACTGATAGCGGCCGGCCGCCTGCCGCATGGCGAATACCGCGATATCCGCATGCACCGTATCGATGCCGACGAGGCGTTCAAGGATCTCTCGGCCTCGTCGAAGGTCAATGCAGAATGGGCCTTCCTCGCCTATCTGCGCGACCTTGGCCGAAATGCGGCCAGTGACTGGCTGGAGGAGAACTACGATGCCGTCGGCAGCCAAGCGACGCTCGACCTGTCGGGCGAGCTCGACGACGGCTTCAAGCCGGTGCATGGTCCGGCGCCGGGCCGGCGGGTCAAGG
>NZ_RZSC01000726.1:0-2933 GCF_003998155.1 Mesorhizobium sp. M1E.F.Ca.ET.063.01.1.1 | reverse complement strand
GCCTGAGAGCGATCCTGCCCGGCACCACGCCGGTGATCTTCGGCCGCGCGGCCGAAGATCACCGGCGTGGTGCCGGGCAGGATCGCTCTCAGGCATTCGAAGGCGCGGCCGAGCTGCCAGGGGCGCGCCTTGCTGATCGGATTGTAGAGCGCGATGACGAAGCCGGCGCCGGCCGCCGCCAGCAATCTCAGCTCGATCAGGTCCCAAGGCTTCAGATTGTCCGAGAGCGAGATGGCGCAGAAATCATGGCCGAGCGGCGCGCCGATGCGGGCGGCAACCGCAAGCATGGCAGTAACGCCAGGGACGACGGCGAGGTCGATGGCTCGCCACTCCTGCGGACCCGCTTCGATCGCCTCGCAGACGGCGGCTGCCATGGCAAAGACACCGGGGTCGCCGCCGGAAACGACAGCGACGTTGTGGCCTTCGGCCGCTTTGGCGAGTGCCTCGTTGGAGCGGGCGAGCTCCTCGCGATTGTCGGAGGCGACGCGGGTCTGGTCCTCCCTCAGCTCGAGCCGATCGAGATAGGGCTTGTAGCCATAGAAGAAGGAAGCCTCGGCCACGGCGCGGCTTGCCTCCGGCGTGACCTGGTCGGCATTGCCGGGACCGAGACCGATGACGGTGAGGCGGCCGCTCATGGCTTTGCTCCGGGGGCTCCGGGACGGGCGGACCAGCCGGCGATCAGAACGATGGCGAAATAGGGCGCCTTGTCGTCCGGCTTTTCGGTGAGCCGCATCGAGACGCTGCCCGACATGGTGCCGCGTTCCACATAGACGGCTTTCGCCAGCTTGCCGGACGCTTCCAGCGCGCGGCGGATTTTTGGCAGGTTGCGGCCGACCTTCATGATGACGGCGGCATCGGTGTCGGCGAGGCGCCGCGTCAGTTCGAACTCGCTCATCGTGCCCGGAAGCACGGTCAGCACGTCATCGCCCTGGACGATCGGCAAGCCGGTTGCCGACCAGCAGCCCGACATGGCGGTGATGCCGGGGATGACTTCGGTCGGGAAGCGGTGCGCAAGGCGGACATGCAGATGCATATAGGAGCCGTAGAAGAGCGGATCGCCCTCCGACAGCACCGCGACCATCTTGCCGGCGCCAAGATGCCCGGCGATCTGCTCGGCCGATTGCTCGTAGAAATCGGTGATCTGCGAACGGTAGTCGTCGTGATCCTTGTCGATCTCGGTTGTCACCGGATAGAGCAGCGGCAGCTCGATCATATCCGGCCGGAAGCGCGCCTCGACGATGGCGCGGGCATTGCTGTTGTTGCCGCGCTTGGCGAAGTAGGCAACGACATCGGCCTCGGCCAGGGCGCGCGCCGCCTTCAGCGTCAGCAGTTCCGGATCGCCGGGGCCGGTGCCGACGCCGACCAGGCGTCCTTTCGGGAGAGCGTTCACAGGCCTGGCCTCGCCAACGAATTAAGCGCCGCCGCTGTCATGGCGCTGCCGCCCAGCCTGCCGCGCACGATGGCATAGGGCACGCCATAGGAATTCTCGGCCAGCGCATCCTTGGATTCGGCGGCGCCGACGAAGCCGACCGGCATGCCGATGATCGCGGCCGGCTTCGGCGCGCCGTCGCGCAATTTTTCGAGCAGATAGAAGAGCGCGGTCGGCGCGTTGCCGATGGCAACGACCGATCCGGCCATGCGCTCGCCCCAGAGGTCGATCGCGGCGGCCGAGCGCGTGTTGCCGATCTGTTTGGCGATATCGGCGGTGCGCGCGTCGCGCAGCGTGCAGATCACCTCATTGCCGGCCGGCAGCCGGGCGCGCGTGACGCCATGCGCGACCATCTCCGCATCGCAGAAGATCGGCGCGCCGGCGGCAAGCGCCGCGCGGGCCGCATCGACGAAACCCTTCGAGAAGACGAACTGGCCGGCGGCTTCGACCTGCCCGCAGGCATGGATCATGCGGATCGCGACATCGGCCTCCGCCTCGGAGAAGCGCGAAAGGTCGGCCTCGGCGCGGATGATGGCGAAGGAGCGCTCGTAGATCGCCATCCCGTCATGGATATAGTCGTAGGCGTCCATTCTTCAGTTCCGTCGATAGAGTTCAGCGAGGCCGGCCGCGCCAAGCCTTGTAAGGCACGCGGCTGCAGTCTCGCCGGGATGTCGTTGCTCGCGGACCGCCTCGGCAATGCCGGCGACCCCGCGCGCGGCGTCATAGCCCGGCCTGTATCCGGCAGGAAGGGCCTTTGCGGTCCCGTCCACGACAAGTCCGGCTCCTTTTTCGTCGCCGACCAGGGTCAACACTGTCGAGCCTGGATGCGCGCAACCCTTGGCGCAGCCGGAAATGTGCAGGGTGAGCGAGGCATCGAGGAGGTCGGCGCTTTCCTTCGCGATTGTCTCGGCGATGGCGCGGGTAGCAATGCGGCCGGAAGAGCACGCGGGCGTGCCTGGGCAGGCGGCGATGCGGGTGCGCGGGTCGGTCGCGGAGGTGACGAAGCCGAGGGTGGCGGCTGAGGCTTGAAGGGCTGGGCAGGCGGACGGGGAGAGGCCGAGGAAGAGCAGGGCGCGGCCGGAGGCGAGGCGGATTTCGGTGGCGCCGAAGACGAGGGCCTGTCGGGTCAGTTCAATGAGCTTCTCGGCCGGCATGCTGCCGAAGGGCAGGCCGATGCCGAGGGCGTGGGTGATCGCGAGATCAAAAATGCCAATGGGGCTTTTCGAAGGTTGGCGTTCCTGCGCACCCCCCTCTGTCCTGCCGGACATCTCCCCCGCAAGGGGGGAGATTGCTCTCTCATCTCGGCTTTCGCCAATCGCCGGCGGTGCAAGAGCTGAGCCGCCGGCGGAATTGCCGATCTCCCCCCTTGCGGGGGAGATGTCCGGCAGGACAGAGGGGGGTGTGACGGAGTGCCAACTTGCGAGTGAACCGAGCTGCCTCCGAGACAAATCCCGCGTGTGCGCCTCTCGACCTTTCTCGGCAATCATCCTGAGCGCTGCCACAG
>NZ_RZSC01000725.1:0-2949 GCF_003998155.1 Mesorhizobium sp. M1E.F.Ca.ET.063.01.1.1 | reverse complement strand
GAGGGGGTCGTCTCACATAGATCGCCAACCTCATCTGGCCTCGCAGAGGACGCCGGCGCTTCACGCGCTGCGACCCCCTCTGTCGCCTTCGGCGACATCTCCCCCGCAAGGGGGGAGATTGGCAGCTCGCGCGCCCCGCGCTCAAACCTTGAACCCACTCATCAGCGCCTTTGATATCACCGCGCAGCGCCCCGGCTGCACGTCGCCCGCCTGCAGCGGCACGCCCTTGCCGGCCGGCACGGCCGGCTCGTACCAGGCGCGCAGCGCCTGGTCGCTGGCGCAATAGCCCCAGTTCACCAGATCGACGGTCTCCTTGGCTCCAAGGAAGTGCAGCGAGGTGCCGATATCGGCGGGCGCGATTGCCGCGGTCTGCACGAAGGTCGGCTCGACCACGTCCGGCTTGCTGGCGATCGACCAGTAGACGCCACGCGTGGCGGCATAGTCGGGCCGCGTGGCGTCATCGGGCAAGCCCTGATCGTCGGCGTCCTTGGCCGCCTGGAAACGCGCGACAAGATCGCGCCGCCGCAGCGACCGCACCTGGTTGTCGGTGGTGTCGAGCACCCGCGTCAATTGCGAGATCCAGTTCCAGTAGCCGGAGCCCGACGCCTGCCAGGGCGCGCCGGCATCGCTGACCAGCAGCCAGCGGCAGCGCTTCAGCGCCGGCTCGATGCCGTGATTGTCATAGACCCCGCCATCGGTGAGCACGGCGCGGCCGGCCGGGACCGGCGGGCCGACGCTCGCGTCGAGCTTGTCGTTCTCCCACTCGAATTGCGTGAGGTCGAGCCTGAGCGGCGACAGGAACGGCGGGAAGGCGGACGACGCCGCGACCGCGGTCGCGACCGGCAGGTCCGCATGCTTGGCCATGCCGATCCGGTAATCGGCAATGTAGCGGTTCGACATGCGAAACAGCGAGCCGGTGCTGAGGTTGCTCGAGCAGAACACGAACCAGGGACGTCCGCTCAGGCCCTTAAGCATCGGTCTCGAGCCATCGAACAGATGGCGCTCGTGGCAGGCGGCGACTTCGCGCGCGGCGCTCGAAAACGGATTGAGGATGCCCATGAGGATCGAGGGTGCGTCGAGGAAGACTTGCGAGAAGGCGAGTATTTTTTCCAGGTAAAGCGCGCGGAAGTTGGTTGCGACGCCGTTGGCGAAGGTCAGGCGCGGCCAGAGAACGGCCAGCAGCCCGGCGGCGATCGAGCCGCCCGAGACCGAGCTCACCATGTCGATTTTCTGAAGCAGGCCTGCCTCGTTCAGCCGGCAAAGCACGCCGGCATGGAATAGCATGGCGCGGTAGCCGCCGCCCGACAGGCAGAGGCCGAGATCGTAATGCTCGACCTTGTCTTCATCCGCATCCGGTGATGATCCGGCCGGAATCGGCTCCATCGCGGCCCCCCTCTGCCTGTCCATCCGGCGCATTCGAGCTCGGCTTTGCTCAATCCAGCCCAGCGCAGCCATTCTGGCAAGCGGTGGAAACGCGTAACTTCACAGATTGGAAATCGAGCCGCATGCCGGCCGGGACATGCTGTCGCGGCCGGCGTAGGACCGTTGCGATCGGTACTACTGATTGATCTCGGGCTCGACGAGCCTCGCCAGGTTCTTGAGCGACTCCTGCCAGCCGAGATAGCAGGCTTCGGCCGGAATGGCGTCCGGAATGCCCGCCTGAGTGATCTCCATCTCCGTGCCGACCGAGACTTTGTTCAACGTCACGGTCACCTGCATCTCGCCCGGCAGGTTGGGATCGTCGAACTTGTCCGTGTAGCGCACGAGCTCGCCCGGGACGAGCTCGACATAGTCGCCGCCGAAGGCGTGGCTCTCGCCCGTGGTGAAGTTGCGGAAGGACATTTTGAACTTGCCGCCGACCTTTGCCTCGAAGTGATGGACGCTGCAGGTGAAGCCGTTGGGCGGAAGCCACTTCGCCAGCGCGTCCGCCTCGATGAAGGCGCGGTAGACTTTCTCGGGCTTGGTAGCCAGGACGCGATGCAGGCGGATGGTGCTGGGCATATCGTTTCTCCTGTTGATTGCCGGTCTATGCTCCTATGACGAACGGGGCCTGGCCAGCCCGACATCGACGGAGAAGTTTTTTTGGACGCGTTTGCGGACTTCACGTCTCCTTCTCCGCCAATTCGCGTAAAGATGGGCGGCAACATCGCCATCGATGAGGGCCTGCATGGTGGAGCTTCATGACGGCCGCGCCCGGCTGGTTCTAGCGCCGGAAAGGGGCGCGGCCATCGCGCGCTACGACGCGCTGGTGATCGGCGGCGCGCTGGTTCCGCTGCTGAAGCCGGGAGACGGCACCGGCACGTCCGGCTGTCAGCTGCTGGTGCCGTGGTCGAACCGCATCTCCGGCGGCGGCTTCACCTTCGACGGCCGCTTCCATGCCGTCGAGCCGAACGTTCCGGGCGAAGCCTTTCCGATCCATGGCGACGGTTTCCAGAAACCGTGGCGGCTTGCTCGGCATACGGCAATCGAGGCCGAACTGGTGCTCGACGATGGCGCGATCGGGCCTTACCGTTATGCGGCGTCGATCACCTACGCGCTGCGCGACGGCACGTTGGACGCGCGGCTGACGGTGGAGAACCGCGCCGGCATTCGCCTGCCTTACGGCCTCGGTTTCCATCCCTGGTTCCCGCGCGGCGACACAACCCTGCTGAAAGCAAGGGCAAAGCGCGTCTGGCTGGAGGACGAGCGCCATTTGCCTGTCGGCGTCGTGCCGGTGAGCGAGCGTCCGGGCTGGGATTTCGACCGTCCCATCCCGCTGCCGCTGGAGTGGGTGAACAACGCCTTCGACGGATGGGACCGTCGCGCCTCGATCGTGCAGATGGAGGAGGGGATCAAGATTTCGCTTACCGCCTCGCCGGAGCTTGCCGTTTACATCCTCTATTCGCCGTCACCCGATGCCGGCTTCTTCTGCTTCGAGCCGGTGTCGCACACCGTCGATGCGCATCACGG
>NZ_RZSC01000724.1:0-2949 GCF_003998155.1 Mesorhizobium sp. M1E.F.Ca.ET.063.01.1.1 | reverse complement strand
TCGACATCAAGTGCCGCAAGGCCGGGCTCCACCCGGCGGCGGCCGTCATCGTCGCCACCGTGCGCGCCATGAAGATGAATGGCGGCGTCAAGAAGGAAGACCTCGGCAAGGAGAACATCGAGGCGGTCAGGAAGGGCTGCCTCAACCTCGGCCGCCACATCGAGAACGTGAAGCAGTTCGGCGTGCCGGCGGTGGTGGCGATCAACCACTTCACCACCGACACTGAGGCCGAGATCCAGGCGATGAAGGACTTCGTCAAGGCGCAGGGCGCCGAGGCGATCCTGTGCAAGCACTGGGCGCAGGGCTCCGCCGGCATCGAGAACCTCGCCCGCAAGGTGGTCGAGATCGCCGAATCCGGCGCATCACAGTTCTCGCCGCTCTATCCCGACGAGATGCCGCTGTTCGAGAAGGTCAACACAATCGTCAAGCGCATCTATCGCGGCGACGAGGCGATTGCCGACAAGTCGATCCGCGACCAGCTGCATGCCTGGGAGCAGGCCGGCTACGGCCACCTGCCGGTCTGCATGGCCAAGACCCAGTACTCTTTCTCGACCGACCCGAACCTGCGCGGCGCGCCGACCGGCCACACCGTGCCGGTGCGCGAGGTCAGGCTTGCGGCCGGCGCCGGCTTCGTCGTCATCATCTGCGGCGAGATCATGACCATGCCCGGCCTGCCCAAGGCACCGTCCTCGGAAAAAATCTTCCTCAACGAGGCGGGCCAGATCGAAGGCCTGTTCTAAACATCTATCGAGCTGAAAATGACCAAGGGCGCCGCGCTGCCGCGGCGCCCTTTTTTCTTGCCCGGATTTCTCAAGCCACCGTCGAGGAACCGAACTTCTTGATGCCCGCGACCGACATGCTGACGAACTGATCGAGGATGGTGAAGAAGATGTCCAGGCTGAAGCCGAACAGGAAGGCGAAGGTGAACAGGCTGAAGCCTATTCCCGTGACCTCGCCGCCGAGCTTGGTTCCCGGCGCCATGAACCATGCGAGGATCATGCCGGCCAGCGCGCCAAGCGCGATGCGATGGATGAGCCGGGCCAGCGTTGGATTGGGTAAGAGCGGGTTCAGGATCATGCGCATGTGGAACATGATCCCGCCAAGAGCGCCGTAGAGCGCGGGCAGGATCCACAACGCATAGGGGCTGAGGACCTCGCTGAGGGTCTTGGCCTGCAGTGTCAGCGTCGAAATCGAATTCGGCGTGATGGTGATGACGCCTTCGCATTGCAGGCTGCGCGTCGCTTCGTCGAAATCGGCGTTCACATCCTCCGCCAGGCCTGCCGTGTCCGTAGCGCTGACGACCTGTGTTCTGCCTCGAGTGTTGCCGCCGCTCTTGCAGTCGAAATCCGACTGCTTCAGCGGCTGACTGCTCCCGGCCTCGCCGTCTTGCATTGCGGGCGCGACTTCCTGGCCGCAGAATTGGTTTATGGCCATCTGCCGGGGGCTCGGAAAAGCGGTCGATGCCCCTGCACCGGCTGGCGAGGTGGAAAGCTTGCAATAGGTCCACTGCATGCCCCAGATCGGGAATGGCGCCTCCTGCGTCATGAAGCCTTGCGCCCTTACCAACAGCGAGGAAAAACGCTGGTCGAGCGAATGCAGGCTGTCGACGGAATTGTAGTATGCGTCCTTCAGCAACGTCAGGTCGGTCGTCGAGGCCTGCTGGGTCGTGGCTGAGCTCAGTTGCCTCTTCGTCGCCCAGACCTGCCTTATCGATTGTCCGAAGCGGGCGCTGAAGTCGTTATTGTCGATCTCCTGCAGCTCGGCATTGATCGAAACGCCTCTGTTGTAGACATAGGTGAGCTTGCCGATGACGATCATCATCGTCACGGACAGGGCGACGAGAAAATAGGTCGCGACGGCGGTCCGGCGCGACATGTCGCCGGGCGACCAGCCCGACCGCAAGGCCGCCAGGGTGGAAAAAGGCACGGTGGCTGAGCAATCGTTCAGTATTGTCTGGAGATTGACCACAGCAGGTTGGCTGGCGGTCGCATCATCGAGCTTTTCGGCATCGCCGATGGCTGCGAACAGAGCGCTGTCCTTGAATACGCCGTAGCGGCCGTAGCTGGCGACAAGCTTCGCGTCCGCAAGCAGGCCGGAAACAAGGGGATCTTTGGATGTCGTCATCGTAGCCCCTCGGACGACTAACCAAGGTAGCCCGGTACGAAACCGTACTGGGACGGGCATCCACAGGCGTAGCCGGGAGGCCCGGGCGGCTGCGCCCAGCACCAGAAGAACTGGGTGACGCAGATGGTTCCCCGAGCATGCGGGGGAAGTTGCGCGAAGGCGGGCCACGGCAACAGCGCGGCAGCGGCGGCCAGCGCCAGAACAACCATGGTATGTGCAACGCGCGCTTTCACGTCAGCCCCCAGCCAATCGCGCTTGTTCAATGCATCATCACTCTCCAGAAGTGCTGGGCTTACTTCTGTGAAGTGGGTCACGTTTTTCTTGCATTACTTTCTACACCAAGAAAAAGGCGCCGCATTGCTGCAGCGCCTTTTAATCTTCCACACAGGCCCGGGTTTAGGCCGCGTTGCGCGCCAGCGCCCGCTGGTTCGACGCATGGATCGTGTCGCGTTCCGGCAGCGTGCCGGTCCTCAGGCAGTCGATCCATTCGGCGGTCTTCAGCACCGCGGCGAAGCGCGACTGCAACACCACGCTCACCACCCGATGGATGTCCTCGGCCGACGCATAGCCGGCTCGGTTGGCGTAGTGCACAGAACCGCTGGCGTCCGAGAGGAACTCGACCGCAAAGCCCATATGCACGGCGTGGATGATGGTCGACAGATCGCAATTGTGCGTCATGTAGCCGACGACCGCGATCGTATCGATGCCGTTGGCGCGCAGCCAGTCTTCGAGGTCCGTGCCGGTAAAAGCGGAGGGCAGCGTCTTTTCGACATAATGGTCGCGGGCGCGCCTGGCGATTTCGGGATGCAGCTCGCCGCCATGGCT
>NZ_RZSC01000723.1:0-2956 GCF_003998155.1 Mesorhizobium sp. M1E.F.Ca.ET.063.01.1.1 | reverse complement strand
CGCTGGCGACGCCCGCGCGCCAGGCCTCGTATTCGAAGCAGCGGTCGAGCGAGAGATCGGCGAGGAAATCGCCTCGGATCGAACCGGCAACGGCCTCGAGCTCTTCCGTCGACGCCAAGGAAAGATCGCCCTTCGCCAGCGGCAGCAGCCGGGCATAGTCCGTTGCGACCTTGAGGGAGACCGAGTTGCGGTCGGCGACCAGGGCGGATTCGTCGTCGCCGAGCACCTGGCGGATCTTGGACAGGCTCCAGCGTAAGGCGCCGCGCGGATCGTCGGGAATGTCCCAGAAGATCTCGCAAAGCCGCTCGCGCTGATGCGGCTTGCCGGTGACCGCGAGATAGGCGAGCAAGGCTCTCGTCTTGCGCGACGGCGGCAGGTCGAGCAGCGCGCCATCACGGGCCACCTGGAAATCGCCGAGCACGCAGATGTCCAGCGGCCCGATATACGGACCGTCGGTCATGCGACCAGGCACCCTTCGACTGCCATTTACCCCTTTGCTTCTCGCGGCGGGAGATGACCGCACGCAATATCAAAATCGGCCAATTTACGAAAGCCTCGTCGCCACCGGCTTGGGGCTGAGTTACGACAGGACTGGTGGCGGCGAATGTGTGATGGGTAACATTGGCGGCGGTGCGGCGCCGCGACGGGAGGGCCGAACCGAGGATTTCAGCCCGCGGGACTCACGGCGGCGCGGGAGACCGGCCTGATGTGAGCGAACATGCTGCGGGCGTTCCAGGTCGGGAAGGCTCTGGCGAGCGACAGGTCGCCGTCGAGTTGGATGCGGCCCTCGCGGGTGGCCTGGGCCCAAGTAAGCTGTCCGGCGTGCCATTTGACGAAGGCTTCGGCTTCCGCCGTGATGTAGAGGTCCTCGTCGAAGCCAGGGCACATCTTGCAGATCTCGGTGTCTCCAAGCTCGATGAGCAGCCAATAGCGCTCACGGCGCGGGCGGCCCGTGAAGTCGAAACGGATGACGACGCGTCGATCCGGGAGCCTGTCCCTGCGGAGCGCATTGCACATCGACCACAGAGCCACAAAGGGGTCGAGGTGCTGGGGAGCAATCTCGAGCCAATGTGCACCCCACTCGCCGAGCGACTGGCAGACCGTGAAGAGGTCGTGGCCCGCGGACGTGAGCTCATAGTGGCGCCCGCGCCCGTCGGGCTTGGGTGTCGACTCGACGACCCCGACCCATTCGAGCTGCCTGAGCCGCTCCGAGAGCAGCGTACGGGAGAGTCCGGGCGCGCCCTCCAGGATCTCGCTGAAGCTTCCGCAGCCAAGGTACAAATTGCGGATGATCAGCGGTGTCCAGCGCTCGGCGAAAATCTCGGCGCCGCGGGCGATGGGGCAGTACTGGCCGTACGTTCTCACGCCGCCAGTGTTCCACGCCCGCCGTCGGCTGTGAAGTCCAGATTCTTGACTATACGGCAGCGGTCCGCGGTGGTCCGATGTGGCCTTCCTTCGAGTGAGAGGACACGACAATGACAACTATGATCGTCGGCCACCGGAGCCAGCAGCCAAGCGTCGCGGAGATCAACGGATTCCAAGGCCGGCTGATCAGTGCCGACCACGCCGACTACGACATCGCCCGCGCAGTCTGGAACGGCGCCATCGACCGGCGCCCGCGCCTGATCGCCCGATGCATCGGGACCGCCGACGTGATCGCGGCCGTGCGCTTCGCCCGCGACAACGATATGGAGATCGCCATACGAGGCGGAGGCCACAACGTGGCGGGCACCGCCGTTTGCGACGACGGGATCGTCATCGACCTCTCGGCGATGCGGGGCGTGCGAGTCGATCCCGCCGACCGCAGCGCCTGGGTGCAGGGTGGCGCGCTCTGGGGCGACGTCGACCGCGAGACCCAGGCGCACGGTCTGGCCACCACCGGCGGAATCGTGAGCCACACCGGAGTCGCCGGGCTCACCCTCGGCGGTGGCGTCGGCTGGCTGATGCGCAAGCACGGCCTCACAGTCGACAACCTACTCGCCGCCGACGTCGTAACGGCCGACGGTGATCTGCTGCGGGCGTCCGAGGACGAGCACTCCGACCTGTTCTGGGCATTGCGAGGCGGTGGTGGCAACTTCGGCGTGGTCACCTCGTTCGAGTTCCGTCTCCACGCCGTCGGGCCTGCCGTACTGGCCGGGCCCATCCTATGGGACGCAAACGACGCCGGGGATGTCCTCCGCTTCTACCGCGACTTCGTCCGCGATGCTCCCGACGAGCTAGGCACGGTCGTGAGGTTCGGTACCGCCCCGCCGCTGCCCGTCATCCCTGAGGATCTGCACTGGCGCCCCGTGATGATCGTGGGTAGCTGCTACGCCGGGCCGATCGAGGACGGTGAGAAGACGCTCCGCCCGCTCCGCGCATTCGGGACTCCCCTCCTCGACCTGGTCGGGCCCACGCCGTACGTGGGATTCCAGAGCGCTCTCGACTCAACCGTCCCCCACGGCTGGAACTACTACTGGAAGTCCACCCACCTGCCCGAGCTCCACGACGAGCTTGTCGACGTGATCGCCGGGCACGCGTTCTCCTCCTCATCGCCGCGGTCCTACGTGGCGCTGTTCCAACTGAAGGGGGCGGTGAGCCGTGTGGCCGAGGGCGAGACGGCGTTTGGGAACCGCCAGGCGTCGCACGCGATCACCCTGGACGCGGCGTGGCGACCCGGCGAGGACTATGGCGACCAGGACACCGCCTGGACGAGGAGGTTCTTCGCCGCCCTCGGGCCGTTCCGCGAAGGCGTTTACATCAACTTCCTCGGCAACGACGAAGATCCGAACCGGGTCCGCGAGGCGTATGGCGAGCCTGTCTACGACCGGCTGGTGGACGTGAAGACCAAGTACGACCCCGATAACGTCTTCCACCACAACCAGAACATCCGCCCGATTTGAGTGACGTTCGGGGGCAGCATGGGGCCAAGGACGACAGGACGGGTTGCGGGAATGTGTGGTGGGTTACCCTGCGG
>NZ_RZSC01000722.1:0-2956 GCF_003998155.1 Mesorhizobium sp. M1E.F.Ca.ET.063.01.1.1 | reverse complement strand
GAAGAAGGCGGCTTAATTTAGCTCACGGGCCGCACCGCCGCTGCCGCGGCTGGCCCTCCGCGGGGGCGCCGGACGACCGGCGGCCCGCGGTCGCGGGCTCGGCCTTCGGCCGGTTGGTTTCGCTCACGGGCCGCACCGCCGCTGCCGCGGCTGGCCCTCCGCGGGGGCGCCGGACGACCGGCGGCCCGCAGTCGCGGGCTCCGGCCTTCGGCCGTAATCGCGACCTCCCTTCTCCCCTTGTGGGAGAAGGTGGATCGGCGCGCAGCGCCGAGACGGATGAGGGGTGTTCCAGGGAACGCCGACGTCTCACTCCGCTGGAACACCCTCATCCGTCGCCTTCGGCGACACCTTCTCCCACAAGGGGAGAAGGGAAGGCTTGCGCCAATTCCTGCAATAGCTTCATCGCCTCCTCCGCCCGCTCCGCCGGCACGAACAGATGGTCATGATAGAACGCCGAAACCGGATTGACGCCCATGCCGGCCGTAGCCAGCCGTGTCGTGATGGCGGCCAGGAAGCCGACGGCTTCCAGCGAGGAATGGACGTTCAGCGTGATCATGCAACAGCGGAATGCGCCCATGAGGCCGGCCGCCTTTGCCTGGTCCTCCGGCAAGATAAGCGTCAGGCCTTCCCGCTCCCGAAACTGCATAACCGGCTCAAGTCCGTCCGGCACGGCCGCACCCGGCGCCAGCGTCGCGAAGACATAGACGCCGGGCAACAGGTGCGGCGTCATCGACGCCAACAGTCTTTGCAGGTCGGTCTCGCCGTTCATCTCTCCTCCCAAGCAACGCGTCGCTTCAACTAGCTGTTTTTACGCAATTGCGGACGGAAAACCGTTACACACTTTTCCTGGAATTGCTCTGGCGCGATAACAGCGTCATTAGACCGGCCGGTCGGTTGCCGAAAGCGCCAACGACACGGAAATGTCGCCGATGGCTGAGCTTACCCGGCTTGTGCGTTGCACAAGAACGGGTATCACGTTGGCTTGAGGGGTTTCGATGATCGTTCGCCCGCGTCCAGGGTTCCTGCACCTGTTCTTCATCATGCGTGGTTCTGTGGTGCCGCGCATCCTGCCGCAGATCTTCGGCTTCGCCGCCTATGGCGCGCTGGTGGTGGTCATCGTTCGGGCACTGAAGCTCGATTTCGGCAATGCCGGCACCGCGCCGTTCGCTTTGCTCGGCGTTGCGCTATCGATCTATCTCGGCTTCCGCAACAACGCCGCCTATGACCGCTGGTGGGAGGCACGCAAGCTGTGGGGCCAGCTCGTCTTCGACATCCGCAACCTGGCGCGCGCCTCGACCGGACTGATCGAGGATCGGACCGAATTGCGCGGCCTGTTGATGGACGCGATCGCCTTCTGCCATTTCCTGCGCGGCCTGATCAGGCGAGTCGATGCCCTCTCCGAAGCACGCGGCTTCATTGGCGACGAGGCCGAATCGGTCGCGCGCGCCTCCAACGCGCCCGACGCCATGGTGCGCCGGATGGGCGCGCGCGTCGCGGCGCTGCGCAAGGCCGGCGCGATCGACACGATCGGCTACCGCATCCTCGACGAGCGGCTGTCGGAAATCGCCGCCGCCCAGGCCGGCTGCGAGCGCATCATGGGCACGCCGCTGCCCTTCGCCTACACGCTGCTCCTGCAGCGGACGGCCTACATCTTCTGCCTGCTCCTGCCGTTCGGGCTGGCCTCGGCTGCTGGCTGGGCGACGCCCTTGTTCACAGCACTGATCGCCTACACTTTCTTCGGCCTCGACGCTTTATCGGAGGAACTCGAGGATCCGTTCGGTACCCAACCCAACGACCTTGCGCTGGACGGGCTCTGCCGCGTCTGCGAGATTTCGGTGTTCGAGGCGCTGGGCGAGACGCCGCCGAAGATGATCCCGGCCGACAAGTTCTATTTCTCCTGAGGCCACCGAAAGCCTTCCAACCTGGCCGTCCGGTTTGCGAGCCGGATAAGCGTTGCCATGGATTCGATCTTGGACCGTGCCGCTTGACTCGGTCGCCAGCGTCTCGTATAGAACCAAAAGGTTACATAACTACTTGGTTTAATAAATGACGTCGGATAGCCTCAGCCTGACTCTCGCGGCGCTTGCCGACCCGACTCGCCGCGCCATCCTGGCGCGGCTGGCGCTCGGCGAGGCCTCCGTCACGGAGCTGGCGGAGCCGTTTGCCATGAGCTTTCCGGCGGTGTCGAAGCACCTCAAGGTGCTCGAGCGCGCCGGCCTTGTGGCGCGCGGCCGCGACGCGCAGTTTCGGCCGCGCCGCCTGCAGCCGGAACCATTGCGTGAGATCGACGAATGGCTGGAGTCCTACCGCGCGCTATGGGACGCCCGCTTCGACCGGCTGGAAACCTATCTACAGGCCTTGCAGGCTGGTGATCCCGGCGGAAATCAAAATTGAAGGCGGCTAACTAATTTGTCGCCGATGCGAGGCAAGACGATCTAGAGAGGGGAAAATGACAGATCAGACCATCGACACGCCATCCGACGACCCGGTGATCATGATCACCCGGACCTTCGATGCGCCACGCGCGCTGATGTTCAAGCTTTTCACCGACCCATACCATCTGGTGCGGTTCTGGGGACCGGAAGGGTCGACCTATCCGGTCTGCGAGATGGATGTGAGGCCGGGCGGGCAATGGCGTTTGACCATGCGCTTTGCCGACGGCAGCGAATATCCGACCAACAGCGTCTATCTGGAAATCGCCCCGCCGGAGCGGATCGTCTATCGCGACGCGCCGCTCGATCGTAGCCAGTGGCAGGATACCCTGCCGCCGCCCAACATGGTGACGACCATCCTGTTCGAGGATGCCGGCGGCAAGACGCGGATAGTAGCCAACATCCGCGCCAACTCGATCGCTGCCCGCGACATGGCGGTGAAGATGGGCTTCGGCCAGATGGTGATGGCGAGCTACGGGCGGCTGGAAGCCTATCTCAAGACGCTCTGAGCGAGAGTTCGGTTC
>NZ_RZSC01000721.1:0-2965 GCF_003998155.1 Mesorhizobium sp. M1E.F.Ca.ET.063.01.1.1 | reverse complement strand
CGGATGGCTTCGCGCCGGTCGAACCGGATGGCGAGGAAAAAGCGGTGTTTGCCGCGATCGCCATCGCGATCGAACTGCTGCGCCGGGACCGGCTCGACCGCCTCGGCGGGCGGCTGGCGCCGCATTCCGGCCATCTCAAGCGCGATTGGGTGACGAAGATCGGCACGGACTATCTTCCCGTCAGCATCGTGGACGGCATGGTCTCCATCCCGATGGAGGTCGATCTGTCGATCGATGGCGGCAAGCCCATGACAGTCGCCTCCGGCTGGCGGCCGGGCGACGCGATCTGGCATGGCACGGTCAATGGCAAAGGAATTGCGGCGCAGATACGGCCGGTGCCGAACGGGTTTCACATCGCCTGGAAAGGCATGTCGGTGACGGTTCAAGCCATGTTGCCGCGCACGGCTGAGCTCGAAAGGCTGATGCCGGAGAAGTTGCCGCCGGATACCTCGAAAATGCTGCTTTGCCCGATGCCCGGCCTCGTCGTTTCGATCGCCGTCGCGGAAGGACAGGAGGTCAAGGCCGGCGAGACGCTGGCCGTGGTCGAGGCGATGAAGATGGAAAACGTGCTGCGCGCCGAGCGCGACCTCACCGTGGCGAAGCTCAACGCCAAGCCCGGCGACAGCCTGGCGGTCGACGCGGTGATCATGGAATTCGCCTGACGGCTTTGCTGTGCACAGGCGATCGCTGGACTCGCATCGCGCGCTCCCGGACAATACATCTGCACCGATGATGAGTCCTTTCGAGCGACACGAAGCCCATGGCAGATGAACTTCCACGCGACCCGCTGCAGCGCGAAGCAGCCGTGAAGGCCGCGCAGCCGGAAGCGCCGGCGCGGACCTTCATCCATCTGCGCGTGCACTCGGCCTATTCGCTTCTGGAGGGCGCCCTGCAGCTGGGCGCCATCGTCGGCCACGCGGCCAAGGACCAGGCGCCGGCGATCGCGGTGACCGACACCAACAATCTGTTCGGCGCGCTCGAATTTGCCCAGAAGGCGGTCAAGGACGGCATCCAGCCGATCATCTGCTGCCAGATCGATCTCGCCTTTGCCGGCGAGGCGGTCGAGGCCCAGCGCGACCGCCGCCGGCACGGACCCGGCGTGTCGCCGCTCGTCCTGATCGCCGCCAGCGAGGTAGGTTATGCCAACCTGGTTCGGCTGATCAGCCGGGTCTATCTGGAGACGCCGCCCGGCGAACCGGTGCATATGACCAGCACGATGCTGGAAGGCCATTGCGATGGCCTGATCTGCCTGACGGGCGGCCCGCGCGGCCCGATCGGCAGCGCGCTCAAGGCCGACCGCCGCGACGTCGCCGAGCAGCGGCTGCTGACGTTGAAAGCGCTGTTCGGCGACAGGCTTTATATCGAATTGGAGCGCGTCCAGGGCTATGACCGGATGGTCGAGAAGTCGACGGTCGACCTCGCCTACACCCATGAATTGCCGCTGGTCGCCACCAACGAGGCCTTCTTCTTCAAGCGCGACGACTACGAGGCGCATGATGCGCTGATCGCCATAGCCGAGGGTTCGGTGGTCGCCGCCGATAACCGCCGGCGGCTCTCGCCGGACAATTTCCTGCGCAGCCAGGCCGAGATGGCGCGGCTGTTCTCGGACCTGCCGGAAGCGATCGACAATACGGTCGAGATCGCCATGCGCTGCGCCTACTATCCGAAGAACCGCAGCCCGATCCTGCCCCGCTTCACCGGCGCCGACGCCGCCGACAAGGACGCGGCCGAGAAGGCCGAGGCCGCCGAGCTTGCCCGCCAGGCGCGTGAGGGGCTGGTGGCGCGGCTTGCCAAGCACGGGCCGACGCCAGGCTACACGGTAGAGCAATATCGCGAGCGGCTCGAATTCGAGCTCGGCATCATCGAGAAGATGAAGTTCCCCGGCTACTTCCTGATCGTCGCCGACTTCATCAAATGGGCTAAATCGCAAGGCATCCCGGTCGGGCCGGGCCGCGGTTCGGGCGCCGGCTCGCTGGTCGCCTATTCGACCACCATCACCGATATCGACCCGCTGCGCTTCTCGCTGCTGTTCGAACGCTTCCTCAATCCCGATCGCGTCTCGATGCCCGACTTCGACATCGACTTCTGCCAGGACCGGCGCGAGGAGGTCATCCGCTACGTCCAGCAGAAATACGGCCGCGACCAGGTCGGCCAGATCATCACCTTCGGCACGCTGCAGGCGCGCGCGGTGCTGCGCGACGTCGGCCGCGTGCTGCAGATGCCTTACGGCCAGGTCGACAAGCTTTCCAAGATGGTGCCGCAGAACCCGGCCAATCCGGTCAAGCTGGCGGATGCCATCGCCAACGAGCCGCGTTTCGCCGAGGAGGCGGAGAAGGAGCCGATCGTCCAGACGCTGCTCGACACGGCGCAGAAGCTCGAAGGCCTCTACCGTCACGCCTCGACGCACGCCGCGGGCATCGTCATCGGCGACCGGCCGCTGTCGGAACTGGTGCCGATGTACCGCGATCCGCGCTCTGACATGCCGGTCACCCAGTTCAACATGAAATATGTCGAGCAGGCCGGGCTGGTGAAGTTCGACTTCCTCGGCCTGAAGACGCTCACCGTGCTGGAGACGGCGGTGAAGCTCATCCGCCGGCGCGGCGTCGACATCGATCTTGCCCGCATTCCGCTCGACGACAAGGACACCTATTCGATGCTGTCGCGCGGCGAGGTGGTCGGCGTGTTCCAGGTTGAAAGTGCGGGCATGCGCAAGGCGCTGATCGGCATGCGGCCGGACTGCATCGAGGACATCATCGCGTTGGTCGCGCTCTACCGCCCTGGTCCGATGGAGAACATCCCGACCTACAACGCCAGAAAGCACGGCGAAGAAGAGATGGCCTCGATCCACCCCAAGATCGACCATCTGGTGAAGGAGACGCAAGGCGTCATCGTCTACCAGGAACAGGTGATGCAGATCGCGCAGGAGCTTTCCGGCTATTCGCTCGGCGAAGCCGACCTTCTGCGC
>NZ_RZSC01000720.1:0-2967 GCF_003998155.1 Mesorhizobium sp. M1E.F.Ca.ET.063.01.1.1 | reverse complement strand
GTCATCAACTTCTTCTTCTACGTGGCGGAGGAGGTGCGCGCGCTGCTCGCCGAAATGGGTTTTACCCATCTCGACCAGATCATCGGCGACACCGACCTTCTGGAGAAGCGCGACGTCATCCAGCACTGGAAGGCGCGCGGGCTCGACTTCTCGAAGATGTTCTTCAAGCCCGACGCGCCGCACGAGGCACTGCACTGGACCGAGCGGCAGAAGCATCCGATCGACGACGTGCTCGACCGCAAGCTGATCGAGCTGGCGAAGCCGGCGCTGGAAGCCAAGCAGGCCGTCACCATCGAGCTGCCGATCCGCAATGTCGACCGCTCGGCCGGCGCGATGCTGTCTGGCGAAGTCGCCAGGCGCTTCAAGCACAAGGGGCTGCGCGAGGACACGATCACCGTCAAGCTCACCGGGACGGCCGGCCAGTCGTTCGGCGCGTTCCTGGCGCGCGGCGTCTCCTTCGATCTGGTCGGCGCCGGCAACGATTATGTCGGCAAGGGCCTGTCTGGCGGCCGCATCGTCATCCGGCCGCCGGAAGAGGCCAAGATCATAGCCGCTGAATCGATCATCGTCGGCAACACGGTGCTCTATGGCGCGACCGAGGGCGAGGCCTATTTCGCCGGTGTCGCCGGCGAGCGCTTCGCGGTGCGCAATTCCGGCGTGGCGGCAGTCGTCGAAGGCGTCGGCGACCATGGCTGTGAGTACATGACCGGCGGCATCGTCGTCGTCATCGGCAAGACGGGGCGCAACTTCGCCGCCGGCATGTCGGGCGGCGTCGCCTATGTGCTCGACGAGAAGGGCGATTTCGCCGAACGCTGCAACATGGCGATGGTCGAGCTGGAGCCCGTTCCGGAAGAGGACGACCTGATGGAGAAGCTGCTCCATCACGGCGGCGACCTCGACCACAAGGGACGCGTCGACGTCTCGGGCGACATGACCAGCCACGATGAGGAGCGGCTCTATCAGCTGATCTCGAACCACGTCCATTACACGGGCTCGGCGCGCGGCCGCGAGATCCTCGACAACTGGCAGAACTTCCGGCCGAAATTCCGGAAAATCATGCCGGTCGAGTATCGCCGCGCGCTGATCGAGATGGAACGCATGCGCATGAGCGTGGCAGCGGAATAGGCTTCGGGCATGGCCGGGAAGGGATTTCCCGGCCGGCATCCTCACCAACAATCCTGACCTCGGAACCAAGGTTGCCATGGCGGCCTTATGAGGTTAACGGGTGCGCCGACAAGCTAGGCTTTCGAGCGTGCCTTCGGACAGCAGGGACTGGACTATGGGCAAGGTGACAGGGTTTCTTGAGATCGACCGGCAGGTGCACAAGTACCAGCCAGCTTCCGACCGCATCCGGCATTTCCGCGAATTCACGCTGCCGATGTCGGACAAGGAGGTCGAGAAACAGGCCGCGCGCTGCATGGATTGCGGCATCCCGTACTGCCACGGGCCGACCGGCTGCCCGATCCACAACCAGATCCCGGACTGGAACGACCTCGTCTACAATGGCGACTGGGACGGCGCGATCCGCAACCTGCACTCGACGAACAATTTCCCGGAGTTCACCGGCCGCATCTGCCCGGCGCCGTGCGAGGAAGCCTGCACGCTGAACCTCGAGGACATTCCGGTCGCCATCAAGACGGTCGAACAGGCGATCGCCGACAAGGCCTATGAGACCGGCCACATCCGGCCCTATCCGCCGGAGAAGAAGACCGGCAAGCGGGTCGCCATCATCGGCTCAGGGCCGGCCGGCATGGCCGCCGCCCAGCAGCTCGGCCGCGCCGGTCATGACGTCCATGTCTATGAGCGCGAGAGCCGGCCAGGCGGGCTGATGCGCTACGGCATTCCCGACTTCAAGATCGAGAAGCACTATATCGACCGGCGCATCGAGCAGATGCAGGGCGAGGGCGTGAGCTTCCATTGCGGCGTCAATGTCGGCGTCGACAAGAAGGTTTCGGAACTGCTCGCCGAGCACGATGCCGTGCTCTATTGCGGCGGCTCTGAAACGCCGCGCCCGGCCAACATTCCGGGCGATGATCTCAGCGGCGTCTATGACGCCATGCCCTATCTCGTGCAGCAGAACCGGCGTGTCGGCGGCGAGCCGATCCAGTCGGTGGCCTGGCCCTCGCACCCGATCATCGCCAGCGGCCAGCATGTCGTGGTTGTCGGCGGCGGCGACACCGCGTCCGACTGTATTGGCACGGCCTTCCGGCAAGGCGCGGTGCGCGTGACGCAGCTCGACATCCGTCCGCAGCCGCCGGAGAAGGAAGACAAGCTCGCCGTCTGGCCCTATTGGGCGACGAAGATGCGCACGTCTTCCTCGCAGGCGGAAGGCGCGGAACGCGAGTTCCAGGTGGCGACGCTCGAATTCATCGGCGAGGACGGTCAGTTGACCGGCGTCCGCTGCTGCGAGGTCGACGAGAAGCGCAAGCCGATCGCCGGCACCGAATTCGTCATCCGCGCCGATCTCGCCTTCATCGCCATCGGCTTTGCCGGCCCGGCGGGCGACAGCGTGATGAAGGAACTCGACGGCGAGATAAAGGTCGTCACAGACAGCCGCCGCTCGAAGAACGTCGAGGCCAACGACCGCGACTACAGGACCAGCGTCGACAGGCTCTACGCGGCGGGCGACGTGCGCCGCGGCCAGTCGCTGGTGGTGTGGGCGATCCGCGAGGGCCGCCAGGCGGCGCGCTCGATCGACGAGGCGCTGATGGGATCTACGGTGCTGCCGCGTTAAGGATTAATCGCCGTCGTCGTGTCAGAAGCGGCGGCTGCGGCTGCCGGTTTCGACGGCCAGGAAAAATCGTCGGCGCGGCCGGGCGAGGCAACCGGCGCCTTGCCCTCGACGGTCAGCTTCTCGCCGGGCAAGTTGGGATCGGCCTTGGCGGGCGGCGCGGCGCCCAGCAGTTCCGTGCCACCGTCGAGCGCGGGATCGCTGAGCAGCATCGGCGCAGTGCGGTCGACTATGAC
>NZ_RZSC01000071.1:0-16470 GCF_003998155.1 Mesorhizobium sp. M1E.F.Ca.ET.063.01.1.1 | reverse complement strand
GCAAAGACCTACGGCGAAGCGGTGAAGCTGCTCGCCGCGCTGGCGGTGGACCTGATCGACAAGAAGACTTGAAAACGCGGAGAGCAGCTTCACCGCTTCGCCGTAGGTCTTTGCCTTTTCCGGGTTGGAGGCGTTGCCGTCCAGCGCGCGGCGGTAGACACCCTGGCAGATCGCCGCCAGCCGGAAGAAGGAGAAGGCAAGGAAGAAGGTCCATTTGCCGATGCCCTCGATGTCGCGCCGGCGGCAATAGGCGGCGACATAGGCTTCCTCGGAGGGCAGGCCGAGCGTGGCGCGGTCGACGCCGCCAAGGCCACGAAAGCCGGACGCGTGCGGCAGCCGCCATTGCATGCATTGATAGGCGAGGTCGGCAAAGGGATGGCCGAGCGTCGACAGTTCCCAGTCGAGCACGGCGATGACCTTCGGCTCATCCTTGGCGAAGATCATGTTGTCCAGCCGGTAGTCGCCATGCACCAGCGAGACCCGGCCGTCATCGGCCGGCATGTGCGTCTCGAGCCAGGCGATCAGCCGGTCCATGTCGGCAATTGTTTCGGTTTCCGAGGCGCGGTACTGGCTGGTCCAGCGGGCGAACTGGCGTTCGAAATAGCTGCCGGGCTTGCCGAAATCGCCAAGTCCTACGGCCTCGACATCGACGTCGTGCAGGGCGGCGAGCGTCGCATTCATGGCGTCGTAGATCGCGGCGCGCTCGTCATTGCCGGGTGCCTCCGGCAAGGACGGATCCCAGAAGATGCGCCCGTCGAGGAACTCCATGACATAGAACATGCGGCCGATCGGCGATTCTTCCCTGGAGAGATGCAGCATGCGCGGCACCGGCACGGCAGTGCCGGCAAGCGCTCGCATCACCCGGAACTCGCGGTCGACCTGGTGCGCCGATTTCAAAAGCTGACCCGGCGGCTTGGCGCGCAGCACGTACCGGCCGCTTGCGGCTGTCAGGAGATAGGTCGGGTTCGACTGTCCGGACTTGAATTTCTCGATCGCGGAAAGTCCGGCAAAACCGGGGACATGCGCTTCAAGGTAAGGCGCAAGCGCCGCCCTGTCGAGCGCGAGCGCCGACTTGTCGAGCGCGAGCGCCAACTTGTCGAGCGCAAGCGCCGATTTATCCAGCGCGTTGGCGTCGCCGCTCATGCGGTCTCTGGCTGGCGTTCGATCAGCGTCAGCGTCAGCCAGCGCGCGGTGAGCGCCGGCTTCTTCGACCCCTCGATCTCGATGGTCACGTCATGCGCCGTCTGCACCCAGCCCGAGGGCCTGACCTTGACATCGGCCAGCACGAAGCGGGTGCGGATGCGCGAGCCGGTCTTCACTGGCGTCAGGAAGCGCAGCGTGTCGAAGCCGTGGTTGACGCCCATTTTGGTGTTCTCGATCGGCGGCATGGTCTCGAAGGTCATCGCCGACAGAAGCGACAGCGAAAGGAAACCGTGTGCGATGGTGCCGCCGAACGGCGTCTCGCGCGCGGCGCGCTCCGGATCGCAATGAATGAACTGATGATCGTCGGTGGCGTCGGCGAACTGGTCGATCATGCGCTGCGTCACCGTGCGCCAGGGCGACACGCCGACTTCCTTGCCGACGCTGGCCAGAAGCGTATCGAGACTGATCGGTTCCACGCTGATGTCCTCCGCACCCCGCCCGGATCGCGATTGCCTGAACCGGGCGCCTTCATTCCTTGAACAACGTCATCCCGTGCTGCACCGACTGGCCGCCGTCGATCGGCAGGATGGCGCCGGTGACATAGCTGCCGGCACGGCTGCACAAATAGAGCGTTGCGCCGGCAATGTCATCCGCCACACCGATGCGGCCGAGCGGAACATGGTTACCGACATGTTTCGCCTGTTCCTCGGTGGCGGTGGCAAAAGCCGTCATGCGGCTCTGGAAGGGGCCGGGCGCAAAGGCATTGACGGTGATGCGGCGGGCGGCGAACTCGAGCGCCAGCGTGCGTGTCAGGTGATGCACCGCGGCCTTTGAGGCGGTGTAGGAATAGGCGTCGTCGGCAAGCGGCTGAGTGCCCATCACCGAGCCCAGATTGATCACGCGGGCCGGGTCCTCGTCGCTTGCGGCGGCGTCGAGCAGCGGCAAAAGCTCCCGCGTCAGGTGGAAGACGGCGGTGACGTTGACGCCGAACACCTTGGCCCAGGCGTGATAGGGAAACTCCTCCAGCGGCGCGCCCCAGGAAATGCCGGCATTGTTGACCAGGATGTGCAGACGGTCCGTGCGCACTTTCACCTCGGCGACCAACGCGGCGATGCCCGCTTCGCTGGAAACGTCGCCGGCAAAACCCTCGGCCCGGCCGGAGCCGCCAAGCGCATTCAATTCGTTGGCGACCTTCACACAGTCCTCGCCCTTGCGCGAGGCGATCATCACGGTGGCGCCGGCCCGCACCAGTCCGGTCGCGACCATGCGGCCGATGCCCGTCGCGGCACCGGTCACCAGCGCTGTCTTGCCGGCGACCGAGAACAGCTTGTCGAGATAGCTCATCGCATTCCTCCCACGTGCGTCTCGGCCGGAACCGAAGGACTCGCGTTGACAAGGCTAGCCGAAGTACGGTCATCCTTGCCACGGGTAAAGAAGCGAAAGGGCCGGAACCGATGGCGGACATGAATCTCGGCATGAGCGAGCGGCTGAAGCCGATCCATCAGCGCGTCGCCGCGATGGTGCGCGACGAGATTGCGCCGCTCAGCGAGGCGTTTCTCGCCGAAGTCGGCAGGAACGGCGACCGCTGGACCTACACGGCCAGACAGACCGAGATCCTTGAAGGCTTGAAGAAGACGGCGCGGGAGCGGGGCCTATGGAATTTCTGGCTCACCGATTCCAAGCGCGGCTACGGCCTGTCGACTGTCGAATACGCCTATCTGGCGGAGGAGATGGGCAAGGCGCATCTCGGCGCCGAGACCTTCAACTGCTCGGCCCCCGACACCGGCAACATGGAGGTGCTGGAACGCTACGGCTCGGAAGAGCATAAGCGACAATGGCTGGAGCCGCTGCTCGACGGCAGGATCCGCTCCGCCTACCTGATGACCGAGCCGGATGTCGCCTCATCGGACGCCACCAACATTTCGATGCGCTGCGAGCGGCGCGGCGACGACTATGTGCTCAACGGCGAGAAATGGTGGGCGTCCGGCGCCGGCGATCCGCGCTGCGCCATCTACATCGTGATGGTCAGGACGGGTTCGGACGAAGAGCCGCAGCATCGCCGGCATTCGATGATCCTGGTGCCAGCGGGCAGCAAAGGCGTGACCAAGCTCCGGGCCATGCAGGTCTATGGCGAGGACGACGCGCCGCACGGCCATATGCATCTGAGGTTCGAGGATGTGCGGGTGCCGGCGGCGAACCTGATCCTCGGCGAGGGCAGCGGGTTCGAGATCGCGCAGGGGCGGTTGGGGCCAGGCCGCATCCATCACTGCATGCGCGCCATCGGCCAGGCCGAGATGGCGTTGGAGATGCTCTGTCAACGCTCGGTGCGGCGCGAGGCCTTTGGCCAGTCGCTGGCCAAGCTCGGCGCCAATTTCGACATCATTGCCGAATGCCGCATGGAGATCGAGATGGCCAGGCTGCTCTGCCTCAAGGCGGCCTGGATGATCGACCAGGGCGACGCGCGCGCCGCGGCGCCCTGGATCAGCCAGATCAAGGTGGTAGCACCCCGCGTCGCGCTAAAAGTCACCGACGAGGCGGTGCAGATGTTCGGCGCGCAGGGCATCAGCCAGGATACGCCGCTCGCTCGCTCGTGGACGCATCTTCGGACCCTGCGCCTGGCCGACGGACCGGACGCCGTCCACAGGCGGCAGGTGGCTCGCACGGAACTCAAGAAATATACGCAGGAAAAGGTCTGACTATCATGGCGCTTCCGTCGGAAATGAAGGCCTTGCTGCTCGTCGGCGACGGCTACACCAGGACACCTTCAGCCGGCGCGCTGGAGGCGACGGAGCCTTATCTGCGGCCCGGCAATATCGCCGTGCCCGCGCCTGGCCCGACGCAGGCGCTGATCAAGGTTAACCTCGCCTCGATAAACCCCTCCGATATCGCCTTCATCAAAGGGCAATACGGCCAACCGCGGGTAAAGGGCCGACCGGCGGGTTTCGAAGGCGTCGGAATCGTCGTCGCTACTGGCAGTGACCCCTATGCAAAAAGCCTGGAGGGAAAGCGCGTCGCCTTCGCCACCGGCGTGTCGAACTGGGGTTCGTGGGCAGACTATGCGGTTGCCGAGGCGGCATCCTGCATTCCGCTGCTCGACACGGTGCGCGACGAGGATGCTGCGGCGATGATCGTCAATCCGCTGACCGCGCTTGCCATGTTCGACATCGTCAAGCAGGAGGGTGACAAGGCCTTCATCATGACCGCCGGCGCCAGCCAGCTCTGCAAGCTGATCATCGGGCTCGCGAAGGAGGAGGGTTTTCGGCCGATCGTCACCGTGCGCCGCGACGAGCAGATTCCTTTGCTCAAGGAACTTGGTGCCGCCCATGTGCTCAATGAGAAGGCGGCGGATTTCGAGACGGCGCTGCGCGAGGTGGTGAAGGCCGAGCAGCCGCGCATCTTCCTCGACGCGGTGACCGGACCATTGGCCTCGGCCATCTTCAACGCCATGCCGAAGCGTTCGCGCTGGATCGTCTATGGAAGGCTCGATGCCGAGCCGACGATCATCCGCGAGCCCGGCCAGTTGATCTTCCAGCACAAGCATATCGAAGGCTTCTGGCTGGCCGAATGGATGCGGCAGTTCCGCGACCGGCTAGGCCCGGCCGTGCTGGAGGCGCAGAAGCGCTTTTCCGACGGACGCTGGTCGACGGATGTGACAGCGGTGGTGCCGTTGGACGAAGCCATGGCGCGCCTGCCGGCGGAATTGGCCAAGCCGAACGGCAAGGTGTTCATCAAGCCGTAGCAACCAGTCAGATTGGCGACGCCTCAGCGCAGGCTTTCCAGGTCGCGGATGCGCTTGGCGCCGGCAGTTTCGAGCTGCCTGGTGATCGCGCCGATCAACGTTTCGGCGACTACGAAGAGCGCGGCGGACGAATCCCATGCCGAAGGCACGGCGGTGCGCCCGGCGATCACATGGCGGGCGAAGCGGGCGATCGGCGAGAGCCATTGGTCGGTGAAGAGCACGATCTGCACGCCGCGCTGGTGTGCCTTTTCGGCAAAGCGGATCAGGCTCTCCTGGTAGCGCCTGATGTCAAAGATCACCAGCACGTCGCGCTTGCCCATGTCGATCAGCCGGTCGCGCCAGATGCTCTCCTGGCCGGCGAGGTGGTAGACGTCGGGCTGGATGATGGTGAGGTGCGCGGCCATGTAGCGCGCCAGCGGGTCGGTGAAGCGGCCGCCGATCAGGAAGGTCTTGCCGCGCCGCTCGGCGAGTGTCTTGGCGATGTCGGCCAGTTGCCTGTCGGACAGATGCCGGAACGTCTCACGCAGGTTGTCGAGCGTCGCCTCCAGCATCGGCGAAACGGCGCCGCCGGCGGGCGATGCCGGGTCGAGCGTGCGCGATGCCGGGGACTGCAACTGCGCCGCCAGTTCATCCTGCAGCGCCGACTGGAACTCGGGATAGTTCTGGAAACCCAATCTCGCGACGAAACGCAGGATAGTCGGCGAGGAGACGCCGGCCGCGGCCGAGAACTCGGCGACCGTCTTCAGTCCGGTCAGCGGATAGTTGGCAATCAGCGTCTGCGCGGCTCGGCGCTCGCCCGCGGGCATGGTGCCGATGCGGTCCGAGATCAGTTCGGCAATGCTGGAGATCATCGTTTTCCCCACCCCTTTGGCCCGGCTGACGCCGTTTTCGGAATTCCGCGTTTGACAAAGCCGGACAAAGTGTATGAAATCATTCACAGAGGCGCAATGAGGCAAAATACGTAACATACGATACAGCGCTCTCCAGGGGACGGCAGTATGGAGAAAGCACGGCTCACCAGCCTTGCACCGTCGGAGACCGTAAGGGTGACCAACCCCGGCGGCTCGAGCCCCTTCGTCTTCACCTGCGACCACGCCTCGAACTACCTGCCCGCCGAATTCGGAACGCTCGGCCTGCCTGTCGAGGACCTTTCGCGCCACATCGCGTGGGATCCGGGCGCGCTTCCCGTCGCCAGGCGCATGGCCGACCAGCTCGACGCCACGCTGATCGAGACCCGCGTCTCGCGCCTTGTCATCGACTGCAACCGGCCGCTCGACGCGCCGGACCTTGTGCCACCGCTCAGCGAAACGACAGCCATCCCAGGCAACACCGGTCTTTCCGACAAACAGCGCACGGCGCGCGTCGACCTGGCGTGGCGTCCGTTCCACGACGCGATCGCTGAGATTATCGACCGGCGGCTGGCACACGGCCAGGAAACGCGGCTGGTGTCGGTCCACTCCTTCACGCCGATCTACAAGGGCAGGAGCCGGCCCTGGCATATCGGCATCATCCATGACGATGACCGCCGACTGGCGGCGCCGCTGATATCGGCGCTGCGGCGGCTTGCCGGCGTCACCGTCGGCGTCAACGAACCCTATTCGCCGGCCGACCGCGTCTATTTCACGCTGGAACGGCATGCGCGCCCGCGCGGTCTTGCCTGCGCGATGATCGAAATCCGCAACGACGAAATCTCCGGCGAAACCGGGCAGCGGAAATGGGCGGATCTGCTCACAGGCATATTTTCGAATCTGGAGCCCGAGGAGGCCAGGGGCTCCCGACAACGCGCAATGGGAAAGTCAGTACAGTCGGCCAGCTAAGAACCAACAGGGGACTAAAATGTCAGCGCAAGACTATACGGAACACGACAAGCACGAGGACCTAAAGGTTCTCCATGGAATGGGCTATGCCCAGGAATTGTCGCGAAGCATGAGCCGCTTCTCGAACTTCGCGATCTCCTTCTCGATCATCTGCATCCTATCGGGCGGTATCAATTCCTTCGCCCAGGCGACATCCTCGATCGGCGGTGCCGGCGCCGGCGTCGGCTGGATCGTCGGCTGCGCCGTATCCGGATTCTTTGCCCTCGCCATGGCGCAGATCGCATCGGCGTTCCCGACGGCGGGCGGCCTTTATCACTGGGCGTCGATCCTCGGCAACCGGTTCACCGGCTGGCTCACCGCCTGGCTCAACCTGCTCGGCCTGATCACCGTGCTGGGCGCCATCAACATCGGCACCGCCTTCTTCTTCGTCGGAACGTTCGGGAGTTGGTTCGGCATGACCGGCACCGCGGGCGAGATCGTCGGCTTTGTTGCCGCCATCACAGTGATCCAGGCGCTCTGCAATCATTTCGGCATCAAGCTTACCGCCATGCTGACCGATGCATCCGGCTTCCTGATCCTCGGCGCGACGGCAGTGCTGATCGTCGCTTGCCTGGTGTTTGCCCCGGCAATCGACGTCACCAGGCTTTGGACATTCACCAACTATTCGGGCGACGCTGGCGGCGGGGTCTTCCCGCAGTCGGATTCCATATCCTACCTGTTCCTGCTCAGCCTGCTGCTGCCGGTCTACACGATCACCGGATATGACGCGTCGGCGCATACTTCGGAAGAAACGCTGAAGGCCGCGCATTCCGTTCCGAGAGCAATCATTTCGTCGGTGCTCTGGTCGTCGCTTATCGGTTGGGCGATGGTCTGCGCGATCACGCTGGCGATCCCCGACCTGGCGGCCGGCGCCAAGCAGGGCTGGAGCGTCTTCTTCTCGACCATGGATGCTATCCTGCCGGTTTGGCTCAAGGAGCTGCTCTACCTTGCCATCCTGATCTCGCAGTTCCTCTGCGGCCTTGCCACCGTGACCTCGGCGTCGCGGATGCTTTTCGCCTTCTCGCGCGATGGCGGCATGCCCGTCGGATCGACCTCGCTTGCCAAGGTCAGCCCGACCTGGCGCACGCCCGTTCACGCGATCTGGACGGCTGCTGCTCTCGAGATCATCTATGTCTTCCTCGCCCAGTTCATCTCGATCGGCGGCACCAACATCTACACGATCGTCGTCAACTCGACGCTGGTCTTCCTGTTCCTCTCCTTCATCATCCCGATCGTGCTCGGCATGATGGCTTTCGGAACCTCGAAATGGCCGAACCCGGGCCCGTGGAATCTCGGCGGCGGGGTGTTCAAGCTGTTCTGTATTCTGTCGATCATCGGCATGGCGATCATCTTCTACATCGCCATCCAGCCGCCGAACGACAAGGTGCTCTACATCACCATCGGCTTCCTCCTGCTGACCGCCGTGCTTTGGTTCGGCTTCGAGAACCGCCGCTTCCAGGGCCCGCCGATCGGCGACGAGATCGCCAAGCGTCAGGCGGCGATCAAGGTGGCGGAGCAGGCGGTCGGCGAAACCGGCAACTGACATAAGTCATCATGGCCATGGCCGGCATTGCGCCGGCCATGGTTTGTCCCTTTCAATCGACAAGCATTGGAGTGCCAAAGGAATGGCCGGGAATTTCTCGTTCGATCAGTTGAAGCAAGCGGTCTCGAACGGCGAGATCGACACGGTGCTTGCCTGCATCGTCGACATGCAGGGCCGGCTCGCGGGAAAGCGCTTCCTGGCCCAATATTTCGTCGATTCCGCGCATGGCGAGACGCATGGCTGCAACTATCTGCTGGCCTGCGACATCGATATGGAGCCGGTGCCCGGATACAAGGCAGCGAGCTGGTCGAAGGGCTATGGCGACTTCGTCATGAAGCCCGACCTTTCGACGCTGCGGCGTATCCCTTGGCTGGAAAAGACGGCGCTGGTCATCTGCGATGTGCTCGACCATCACGACCATGAGGACCTTGCGCACTCGCCGCGCGCCATCCTGAAGAAGCAGGTCAAACGTCTGCAGGAGCGCGGCTATATCGGCTACTTCGCCTCCGAACTCGAATTCTACCTGTTCAGCGAGACCTACGATTCGGCCCGCAAGAAGCACTGGCAGGGCTTAGACAGCGCTTCGCCCTATATCGGCGACTACCAGATCGGCGTCACCACCAAGGAAGAAGGCGTGATGCGCCGGCTTCGCAACGAGATGGAGGCCGCCGGCATCCCGATCGAGAATTCCAAGGGCGAGTGGGGTCCCGGCCAGGAAGAGATCAATGTGCGCTATGCCGAGGCGCTCGAGATGGCCGACCGCCATGTCATCCTGAAGAACGGCGCCAAGGAGATAGCCCACTCCGAAGGCAAGGCCATCTCCTTCATGGCCAAATACAATTACGGGCTCGCCGGCAATTCCAGCCACATCCACAATTCGCTGTGGAGCGCCGACGGCAAGACACCGTTGTTCTTCGACAAGAATGCAGAGTGGACGCTGTCCGCCCTCGGCCAGCAATGGGCGGCCGGCCAGCTCAAATATGCCAAGGAGTTCACCTGGTTCCTGGCGCCCTATATCAACTCCTACAAGCGCTTCCAGGCCGGCACCTTCGCGCCGACCAAGATCATGTGGAGCGAGGACAACCGCACCGCCGGCTTCCGGCTCTGCGGCGAGGGGACCAAGGGCATCCGCATGGAGTGCCGCATCGGCGGCGCCGACCTCAACCCCTATCTCGCCTTCGCTGCGCTGATCGCGTCGGGCCTCGCCGGCATCGACGAGAAGCTTGAGCTGCAGAAGCCGTTCGTCGGCGATGCCTATCAGGCGTCGCAACTGCCGGAAATCCCGAAGACGCTGCGCGATGCCACCGAGACGCTGGTGCACTCCACGATGCTGAAGCAGGCCTTCGGCGAGGATGTGGTCGAGCACTATGTGCACACCGCCCGCTGGGAGCAGTTCGAATACGACCGCCGCATCACGGATTGGGAGCTGCATCGCGGGTTCGAGCGGTACTAGAGAGCGGGGATAGCGTCGGCGCTGCCCCTCACCCTTACCCTCCCCCCTGAAGAACGGGGAGAGGGGTCGTCGGCGCAGGAGCTTCCCCCGTCACCACACGGGGAGAAGGTGCCGGTAGGCGGATGAGGGGCAACGCCAAGCCACATGATTTCGATTTTTGTAAAACTGCGAGGAAGAAATGACCGAAACGGTCAAACTCAAATCCCCCATCGATGGCTCGATCTATGCCGAGCGGCCGGTCGCGACGGACCAGGCGATCAATGCCGCCGTCGAACGCGCCAAGGCGGCGCAGGAGAAATGGGCCGAGACGCCTATCGTCGAGCGCGGCAAGTACATGCTGGCGATGCTGGAGGCCCTCGTCGGCATGACCGATGAGATCGTGCCCGAGATCGCCTGGCAGATGGGGCGGCCGGTGCGCTACGGCGGCGAGTTCGGCGGCGTCAAGGAACGCGCCAGCTACATGGTCGAGATCGCCGAGCAGGCACTCAAACCTGTGATGGCCTCGAATCCCAAGGATGGTTTTCGCCGCTATGTGAAGAAGGTGCCGCTCGGCGTGGTGCTAGTGATCGCGCCGTGGAATTATCCCTACCTCACTGCCGTCAACACCATCGTGCCGGCGCTGATGGCCGGCAGCGCGGTTATCTTGAAGCATGCGGCGCAGACGCTGCTGGTCGGCGAGCGTTTTCAGCAGGCCTTCGACAAGGCGGGTCTGCCAAAGGGACTGTTCCAGAACCTGGTCATGAACCACGTCCAGACCGAGGGGCTGCTGGGGTCCGGTAAGATCGACCATATCAATTTCACCGGCTCGGTCGCCGGCGGCCGCGCCATCGAGAAGGCGGCGGCCGGAACCTTCATGACGCTTGGCCTCGAACTCGGCGGCAAGGACCCCGCCTACGTGCTGCCCGACGCCAAGATGGATCATGCGGTCGCCAACCTGGTCGACGGTGCCTTCTACAATTCCGGCCAGTGCTGCTGCGGCATCGAGCGCGTCTATGTGCATGAGAAGGTCTATGACGAATTCGTCGAAGGTTTTGTCGCCGAGACCAGGAACTATGTCGTCGGCAATCCGCTGGAGCAGGCGACGACCATGGGGCCGATGGCGCAGGCGCGTTTCGCCGACCTGATCCGCGAGCAGAAGGCCGAGGCGCTGCGCAAGGGCGCCAGGGCGCATATCAACATGAAGGTCGAGAACGACAGGCCGGGCTCGCCCTATCTGGCGCCGGAAGTGCTGACGGCGGTCGACCACCAGATGAGCGTCATGCGCGAAGAAAGCTTTGGGCCGATCGTCGGCATCATGAAGGTGCGCGACGACGAGGAAGCGATCGCGCTGATGAACGACAGTCCCTACGGGCTGACGGCCTCGATCTGGACGCGCGATACCGAGCGCGCGGTGGCGATTGGCGACCGCGTCGAGACCGGCACCGTGTTCATGAACCGCTGCGACTATCTCGACCCGGCGCTGGTCTGGACGGGCGTCAAGGACACCGGCAAGGGCGCGGCGCTCTCGGCCATCGGCTACGACAATTTGACTCGGCCGAAATCCTACCACCTGCGTGAAGCCATCTGATTTTTCGAAAGACAAGCGATGTCCAAGCTCATCTCCAAATGGAACTACCCCACCACCGTCCGTTTCGGCGCCGGACGCATCAAGGAACTGCCGGACGTGCTGGCCGCGGCTGGTATCAAGCGGCCACTCTTCGTCACTGATCCGGCCCTCGCAAAGCTGCCGGTTGTCGCCTCTACGCTGAAGATCCTCGACGATGCCAAGATCCCCTATGGCGTGTTTTCCGAGGTGAAGCCGAACCCGGTCGAGTCCAACCTCACCGCCGGCATCGCGGTGTTCAAGAAGGGCAAGCATGACGGCGTCATCGCCTTCGGCGGCGGCTCGGCGCTCGATCTCGGCAAACTGATCGCCTTCCAGGCGGGGCAGACGCGCCCAGTGTGGGATTTCGAGGACATCGGCGACTGGTGGACGCGCGCCAACTCGGATGCGATCGCGCCGATCATCGCGGTGCCGACGACGGCAGGCACCGGGTCCGAGGTAGGCCGCGCCGGGGTCATCACCAATGAGGCGAGCCATACCAAGAAGGTCATCTTCCACCCAAAACTTCTGCCGGCGATCGTCATTGCCGATCCGGAGCTGTCGGTCGGCATGCCGCCCTTCATCACTGCCGGCACCGGCATGGACGCGCTTGCCCACTGCCTCGAAGCCTATTGCGCGCCGGGCTATCATCCGATGGCCGACGGCATCGCCGTGGAAGGCATCCGCCTGGTGTTCGAGAACCTGCCCAAGGCCTTCGCCAACGGCAAGGATCTGGTGGCCCGCGCCCATATGATGAGCGCCGCCGCCATGGGGGCCGCCGCCTTCCAGAAGGGATTGGGGGCCATTCACTCGCTGTCGCATCCGATCGGCGCGCTCTACGACACCCATCACGGCATGACCAATGCGGTGTTCATGCCTTATGTGCTCGCCTTCAACCGCGAGGCGATCGAGGATCGCATTGCCCGGCTCGCCGCCTATTGCGGCATCAAGGGCGGCTTCGACGGTTTCGCCAAGGCGGTCATCAAGCTGCGCAAGGAGCTCAAGGTGCCGCATGCGCTGCCCGGCCTGATCAAGGGCCTCGACATGGACAAGAAGCGCAAGGCGCTCATCGCCGACATGGCGGTGGTCGATCCGACCGCAAGTGGCAATCCGGTCAAGCTCACCAAGAAGGCGGCGCTGACGCTGCTCGAAAACGCCATCGCCGGTGCTGTCTGAAGAAGAGATTCCGGCTGAAAATTGAAGTCGAAAACAAGGGAAAGGAAGGGCAAGGGGCGAAGGGTAAAAGCCGAAAATAGTTAGCCGGAAAAAGAATCGCGAGACGATTGCTACAAGCGGTTAAAAAGAGTTTACTTTTTCACACTGCGGGGCGCCGGTTTCACAAAGCTTTCATCTGGCTGTCACAGGAAAACGATACCGCAACGCAGGCGTCCAATGGCGTCAGTTCAATGGAGAGAACACATGTTCAAATTCACGGGGAAGGTGCTTTCCCTTTCGGCCGCGGCGCTGTTTGCGTCGACGGTGATTTCGTCGGCGGATTCGCTGGACGATCTCGCCAAGGCGGCGAAGGCGGAGGGCGAACTCACGGTCATCGCGCTGCCGCATGACTGGTGCGGCTATGGCGCAGTAATCGATAGCTTCAAAGCGAAGTATCCGGATATCAAGATCAACGAGCTCAACCCTGACGCCGGCTCGGGCGACGAGGTCGAGGCGATCAAGGCAAACAAGGACAACAAGGGCCCGCAGGCGCCCGACGTGATCGACGTCGGCCTGTCGTTCGGCCCGTCCGCCAAGAAGGACGGCCTGATCCAGCCCTACAAGGTGTCGACCTGGGATTCCATTCCGGATAGCGCCAAGGATGCCGAAGGCTACTGGACCGGCGACTACTATGGTGTGCTTGCCTTCGAAGTGAACAAGGATCTGGTCAAGGAAGCGCCGGCCGATTGGGCTGACCTGCTGAAGTCCGACTACGCCAACACCGTGGCGCTTGCCGGTGATCCACGTGCCTCGAACCAAGCGATCCAGGGCGTCTATGCCGCAGGCCTGTCGACGGGTGCGGCCGCTGGCGAAGCCGCGGGCACCGCCGGCCTCGACTTCTTCAAGAAGCTCAATGCCGCCGGCAATTTCGTGCCTGTCATCGGCAAGGCCGCGACGCTGGCCCAGGGCCAAACTCCGATCCTGGTCACCTGGGACTACAACGCGCTCTCCGGCCGCGACACGCTTAAGGGCAATCCGCCGGTCGACGTCGTCGTGCCGAAGACCGGTGTCGTCGCTGGCGTCTATGTGCAAGCGATCAGCGCCTATGCGCCGCATCCGAATGCTGCCAAGCTCTGGCTGGAATATCTCTATTCCGACGAAGGCCAGATTGGTTGGCTGAAGGGCTATTGCCACCCGATCCGCTTCAACGACCTCTCCAAGAACGGCAAGCTGCCGGCCGACGTGATGGCGAAGATGCCGCCGGCCGATTCCTACGCCGCGGCGGTGTTCCCGACGCTCGACGAGCAGGGCAAGGCGAAGGAAGCGATCACCAAGAACTGGGACGCCGTTGTCGGCGCCAACGTCAAGTAAGTTGCAGAAATGTCCGGGCGGCTTCGAGGCCGCCCGGAGCCTCTCGAAGACGGTAGCCGGCGCATGACCGATCTCTCGCTTTCAAACCAAGCCATTGCAGGGAAGACCGCGCCACCCAGCGAGGCGCGCGCGTTGCGGCTGCCGACGCAATGGATCGGCGTCGCGCCCTTCTTCATCTTCGCCGTCATGTTCCTGATCCTGCCCACGCTCTACCTGATGCTGGGCGCTTTCCAGAACGAGGCGGGTGAGTTCACGCTGGAAAATCTCGTCGCCCTGTCGGAGCCAAACATCGTTGCCGCCTACTGGATCTCTATCAAGGTCAGCCTGGCTTCGGCGCTGATCGGAGCTTTTGCCGGCTTGGCAATAGCCATCGCCATCGTGCGCGGCGGCCTGCCGGACTGGATACGTTCGGCGACGCTCACGTTTTCCGGCGTCGCTTCCAATTTCGCCGGTATTCCGCTGGCCTTCGCCTTCCTCGCCACCCTTGGCCGGCTCGGCCTTGCGACTGTGCTGCTGAACACGCTTTTAGGTCTCAACATCTATGCGCACGGCTTCAACATCCTGTCCTTCTGGGGCCTGACGCTGACCTATGTCTATTTCCAGATTCCGCTGATGGTGGTGATCATCGTGCCGGCGATCGACGGGCTGAAGAGGGAATGGGGGGAGGCCGCCGCGACGCTCGGCGCGACCACGGCCCAGTACTGGCGCATAGTGGTCATCCCGGTGATCTGGCCGAGCTTCCTCGGCACCGTCATCCTGCTCTTCGCCAATGCCTTCGGCGCCATAGCTACGGCTTATGCGCTGACCGGTTCGTCGCTCAACATCGTGCCGATCCTGCTCTATGCGCAGATCCGTGGCGACGTGCTGCACAATGCGCATCTCGGCTATGCGATCGCCTTCGGCATGATCGTCATCACCGGCCTCGCCAATGTCTTCTACATCTGGTTCCGGACACGGTCGGAGAGGTGGCTGAAATGAAGACCGGACGCTTCTGGGCCTGGGTCGTTTTCATTCTTGGCGCGGCCTATTTCTTCATCCCGCTGATAGCGACGGTGGAATTCTCCATGCGCATGCGTCGCGGCGCCTATTCGTTCGACGCCTACCAGATCGTGCTGGGCGATGCGCGCTTCCAGGCGACCTTCATGTATTCGGTGGTGGCCGCCATCTTCACCATTATTCTCGGCGTGCTGGTGGTGGTGCCAGCCGCTTACTGGATCCGGCTCAGGCTGCCGCAACTCAGGCCGATCGTCGAGTTCATCACGCTGCTGCCTCTGGTCATCCCGGCCATCGTCATCGTCTTCGGCTATATCAGGATGTACGGCTCGAACTCGTGGCTGCCGTTCCTGGGGAACGACGCGGCCACCAATGCCCTGCTGGTCATCGGCTATGCGACCCTGGCGCTGCCCTACATGTACCGCGCCGTCGACACCGGGTTGCGCACCATAGACGTCAGAACGCTGACAGAGGCTGCGCAGATCCTCGGTGCCGGTTGGGGCACGATCATCAGTCGGGTAATCCTCCCAAATGTGCTGATCGCGGTATTGTCTGGCGCATTCTTGACCTTCGCCATCGTCATCGGCGAGTTCACCATGGCCAGCCTGCTCAACCGTCCGGCCTTCGGACCGTACCTGCAGAACATCGGCGCCAACCGCGCCTACGAGCCCGCGGCGCTTGCCATTATCGCCTTCGCCATTACCTGGGGCTGCATGTCGCTGATCCAGATCCTGTCTCGCTTCGCGCCGAAATCGGCAAATCGACCGAACTGAAAGTCAAAGCCATGGCCGAGCCGTTCCTCTCCATCCAGCATGTGCGAAAGTCCTTCGGCGCCACAACGGTGGTCGAGGATTTCAACCTCGACGTCGAGCCGGGTGAATTCGTCTCCTTCCTCGGGCCGTCCGGATGCGGCAAGACGACGGTGCTGCGCATGGTGGCAGGCTTCGAGGAGCCGAGCGCCGGCAAGATCGTGGCTGGCGGCAAGGACATCACCAGGCTGAAGCCGAACCAGCGCAATGTCGGCATGGTGTTTCAGGCCTACGCGCTGTTCCCCAACCTGACCGTGGCGCAGAACATCGGCTTCGGGCTGAAAGTGGCCGGCATGCCGAAGGCGGCGATCGACGCCCGCGTTGCGGAGATGCTCGACATCATCAAGCTTCCGCAGATGGCCGATCGCTATCCCTACCAGCTCTCCGGCGGCCAGCAGCAGCGTATCGCGCTGGCTCGCGCGATCGCGCCGAAGCCGAAGCTTTTGCTGCTCGACGAGCCGCTGTCGGCGCTCGACGCCAAGGTGCGCGTGTCGCTGCGCGAGGAAATCCGTTCGATCCAGAAGAAGCTCGGCATCACCACCATCTTCGTCACGCACGACCAGGAAGAGGCGCTGTCGATCTCCGACCGCATCGCCGTCATGTATGGCGGCAAGGCCGAACAGGTCGGCACGCCATTCGAGATCTACAATCGGCCGGCGACGAAGTTCGTCGCCAATTTCGTCGGCACGCTCAACGTGCTGGAAGGCAAGGTCACCGACGCCGCCTCGGGCAAAGTGCAGGTCAACGCGCAGGAAGTCTCGCTGAAGGGCAAGCTCAACGGCTCGAAGTCCGGCGACACGCTGTCGCTGGCGTTGCGGCCGGAAGC
>NZ_RZSC01000719.1:0-2973 GCF_003998155.1 Mesorhizobium sp. M1E.F.Ca.ET.063.01.1.1 | reverse complement strand
ATGCGGCCCTGGAGCGCGAGACCTTCGACCGCGTCATCGACTTCGTCGCCGCCGGCGGCTACGCGCTGAAGAACTACGAGCGCTATGCCCGCATCCGCCTGAACAAGGACGGCCTGTGGCGCGTCTCGCATCCGAGCGTCGCGCAGCAATACCGGCTGAATGTCGGCACCATCATCGAGATGCCGGAGCTCAATGTCCGTTATGTCAGGCAGGGGCGCGGCATGGCCGGCCGTGGCGGGCCGGTGCTCGGCAAGATCGAGGAATATTTCGCCGAAACGCTGCGCCCCGGCGACAACTTCCTTTTTGCCGGCAAGGTGCTGCGCTTCGAGGGCATTCGCGAGAACGAATGCGTCGTCTCCAACGGCGCCGGCGCCAACATCATCGTGCCGTCCTATGCCGGCGGCAAATTCCCGCTCTCGACCTATCTCGCCGAGCAGGTGCGCGCCATGCTGGCCGACAGCGATCGCTGGAAGGTCTTGCCCGAACAGGTGGCCGACTGGCTTCGGATTCAAGAAGAGAAGTCGGTTTTGCCAAAGCGTGGCGATCTCCTGGTCGAGACCTTTCCGCGCGGCAATCACCATTACATGGTCGCCTATCCCTTCGAGGGCCGGCTGGCGCACCAGACGCTCGGCATGCTCCTGACGCGTCGGCTGGAGCGCGCTCATGCCAGGCCGCTCGGCTTCGTCGCCACCGATTACTCGCTGGCCGTCTGGGCGCTGGACGACATGGCGGCTTTGTTCAAGGCGAAGAAGCCGTCGCTGGCCGCACTTTTCGACGAGGACATGCTGGGCGACGATCTCGAAGCCTGGCTGAACGATAGCTGGATGCTGAAGCGCACTTTTCGCACCTGTGCCGTCATCGCCGGGCTGATCGAGAAGCGCTACCCCGGCCAGGAGAAGAGCGGGCGCCAGGTGACGGTCTCGGCGGACCTCATTTACGATGTGCTGCGCAGCCACGAGCCGGACCATATCTTGCTGCAGGCAACGCGAACCGATGCCTCCGCCGGGTTGCTCGATGTCAGCAGACTTGGCGAGATGCTCTCGCGCGTGCGCGGTCGAATCATGCATAAGCATCTCGACCAGATCTCGCCGCTGGCGGTGCCGGTAATGCTGGAGATCGGCAAGGAGTCGGTCAATGGCGGCGCCAACGACACGCTTTTGATGGAAGCCGCCGACCTGGTCGAAGAAGCGATGGGTTCAGGGCACTAAGCGGAGAACGGAGAGGGGATGAATTTTTCGCTGTCGCGCGCAACGCTGATTGCCGAGGCCGACCTTGTCGGCATCGCCGGCGAGCGCGCGGTTTGCGACCGGCGCGGCGTGCTCTATTTCCCCGACCTGCGGCTGCTCGCGGTCTCCGACCTGCATCTCGAAAAGGGCTCGTCCTTCGCCAGGCGCGGCGCGCTGATCCCGCCTTACGACACCGGAGCCACTTTGCTCCGGCTGCAGGCGGTGATCGCCGACTACCAGCCGCGGATCGTCGTCAGCCTGGGCGACTCCTTCCATGACGGCGGCGGCGCCGAGCGCATGCATGAGAGCTTCCGCGAGCGGCTGGAAGCGATGATGGCCGGCCGCGACTGGTTCTGGGTCGCCGGCAATCACGATCCGGACGCGCCCGCCGACCTGCCTGGCGATACGGTGAAGGAACTCGCCATCGGCTCGCTGCTCTTCCGTCACGAGCCTTCGAAGCTGCGGGTGGAAGGCGAGATCGCCGGTCATCTCCACCCTTGCGCCCGCATCGTCCAGCGCGGCCGTTCGGTCAGGCGGCGTTGCTTTGCCGGCGACGGCGGCCGCATGATCATGCCGGCCTTCGGCGCCTATACCGGCTCGCTCAACGTGCTCGACCGCGCCTATGCCGGCCTGTTCCGGCTGGAGACGCTGATGGCCTATATGCTGGGCGCCGACCGCATCTTCGCCATCTCCGGATCGATGCTCCGGCCGGGTTGAGACGCTACTCCCGACCGTAGTAGAGCGTGACTGTGTGCTTCGCCTCGGCGAAGAACAGCCAGCGCTCGACCAGCATGCCGGCAAGCTGGGCGATGGCCGCGAGCGTCGACGCAATGGCGGCGAAAGGCCACGGTAAGACAAGCGCGGTAGCAAGCAAGACAGCCGGCGCGGCGAAAGCCAGCACCTGCGTGATCCGCCTCAGCTTCGCGCTGTGCTTGCGCGCGATGCGGAATCCCATCTCCTTGAGCAAATAGTTTTCTTCCGTATGCGGCCATTCGATCGACCGCACCGTGCCGCCGGCCAGGCCGGTCGCCGTGCTGGCCGTGGTCGGGATTTCCAGCCGGTCGTTGTATCGCCAGGTCGCGATCTTCCATGCCCAGCCGGCGAGTGTGGCGAGCAGCGCGCCGGTCAGCACCACCGTTGAATCCATGGCGAAACCCTGGAGAAGGGCGCTCAGCAACACACAGCCTGTCATAGCCGAGAACATAAGATAAGCCGGCAAAGTATAGCGGCTGTGCCACTGCGCGATCGGCTTCAGCGAGGCATAGATCATGCCTGTCGCGCAGACTGTCGTCACCGCACCGGCGGCCGCCAGCAGCCCGGCGACGGCCACCCAGCCGCCGCTGCGGCCGAAAAATACCCAGCCGATACCGAACAGCCCGGCCGGGATGAAAGTCGCGACCGACGCCACGCCTTCGCGCGACAGCCACGAGCTGCGCCATTGCGAGAAAGCGCGCCAGGCTCGTTCGGGACGGCCGAGATGGGCCGTGGAGGAGAGTAGGCCAGCCGCGATCAGGCCGAGCGCAAGCGCCATGCCGGCAAGGCCGAACCAGAAATCGGGCTGGATGAAGCCCAGTCCGCCAAGCAGACCGAGCAGCGCCAGCAGGCCGTAGCCGGCCCCGGTGGCGGTGGTGAAGAAGACGACCGAGAAAGCGGGATGCATGGTGGGTGAAGCTAATTCGAAAGCATGCGATCGATCCAGCCGAGGAAGCCGCCCTCGGCCCGGATGGGCTCCAGCGCCGGTGCGTCC
>NZ_RZSC01000718.1:0-2976 GCF_003998155.1 Mesorhizobium sp. M1E.F.Ca.ET.063.01.1.1 | reverse complement strand
GCTCGGCATATTGCGCGAGCTGGTCGAGCGCCTTGCCGGCGAGCCGAGGCGGGCGCTGCCGCTTGCCCGGCGCCTGCGCCGGCTGCTGCCGGAGGATGTCGGCCTGGCGGAAGAGATCGAGGCGCTGGAGGAGAAGGTCAGGGCAATGGCCGCCCAGCCGGCACCACGCTCTCCGCAACCGGCCGCGACTGGCGTGGCGCCGGTGCAATCGCCTTCGCCGGCGAAGAGCCCGATGGCCGCGCAGGACCCTGGCCGCGCCGTCCACTTCTGCCGGGCCCGCGACGGCACGAGGCTTGCTTTTGCCAAGACCGGCAGCGGCCCGGCCATCCTGCGCGCCGCGCATTGGATGTCGCATCTCACCTTCGACTGGGACAGCCCGATCTGGCGGCACTGGATGTCGGCGCTGTCGCGCGAGAACCAACTGGTGCGCTACGACGAGCGTTGCAACGGCCTGTCGCAGCGCCACGTCGTCGACGTCTCGTTCGACACCATGGTCTCGGACCTCGAATGCGTGGTCGAGGCGGCCGGGCTCGACCGCTTCACGCTTCTCGGCCTCTCGCAGAGCTGCGCGGTATCGGTCGCCTACGCCATACGCCATCCCGAGAAGGTGTCGGGCATGATCCTCTATGGCGGCTACGTCAAAGGCTGGCGGGCGCGCGGCGACGCCGGCGAGATCGCGACGCGCGAGGCGATCGCGACGCTGATGCGCGAGGGCTGGGGCAAGTCGAACCCGATGTTCCGCCAGGTTTTCTGCTCCATGTTCATCCCCGGCGCCACGCACGAGCATTTCGCCTGGATGGACGATCTGATGCTGCGCACCATATCGCCGGACGACGCCTGGCGCCTGCAGAACGCCTTCTCCGTGATCGATGTCAGCGACCTCTTGGAAAAGGTGCGGGTGCCGACCCTGGTGCTGCACGCGCGCGAAGACAACGTCGCCCCGGTCGAATCCGGTCGCACCATGGCCGCGGGCATTCCCGGCGCGCGCTTCTTCGAGCTGGAGAGCCGCAACCACATCCTGCTCGAAGGCGAACCCGCCTTCGATGAGTTCGTCGGCCACGTCCGCGCCTTCGTCGCCGAGACCGCGGGGTCCTAGACATGTTCCTTCCGCGATCGCGTAATTTCGCCGCCGCGCGCGAAACCTATCTTGAGTGGCGGCGGTTCATTCCGCCTTCGGCCGGTGCCTCAGCTACCCCAACGCCCCCCGCCCACTGCGGCACCGGCCTCAATCTTCTCCGGACAATCTAAGTTGTTCAGCCCTTGGCCAGCGGCACGGTGAACACTGTCGCGGTGCCGGTTAGGCAGAGCTCGCCGGCTTCGTTGCGCACCGATGTCTCCAGCTTTGTGATCGGCTTGTCGGCGCGCACCTCCTTGACCTCGACGCGGCCGGTGATCAATTCGCCGACGCCGACCGCCTTGACGAATTTCCATGAGACTTCGAGGAACACCGAGCCGGGACCGGGAAGGTCCTCCGCTACCACCGCGTTGAGCATGCCGGAGGTGACGCCGCCCTGCACAATGAGCTTGCCGAACACCGAAGCCTCGGCCAGCGCCTTATCGTAATGCAGCGGGTTGCGGTCGCCGGTCATCTCCGCGAACGCGTCGATATCCTGCGGTCGCGTGCGCCGCGAACGCTCGGCGACGGCGCCCACCCGCGGCCGCCCCTTGATGACGCCGATCCACCCGTCCTTCGTCAAATGCACAGTCATGGTCTTGCTCCGGTTCGATTGCGGTAGAGGTTCGAGGTGCTCAGATTCGAGGCGCCGGCCGGAGCCTGCGGCTCGTCCTGGTTGGCCGGCGCCCGATACGGCCGGCCCTTGGCGGACGAGGCGCGGAGGACCGGCATCGGCTGTCCGGCCAGCGCCTGGACCTCGGCTTTCATGACGGCGCTGAAGCGGCGATGCCGCTCGCCGATGTCGGCGAGCGTCCAGTCGAAACCCGCTACCGCGTCCGTGGTGTCGAGGATCTGGTTGGCGAACCGGTCGCGCTCCTGCTGCCAGGCCGCGAAGGCCGCCGCCGAGCCGTCGAGGACCGCGTGCGCCAGGCCCGCGGCATCGCGCAGCGCGTCGGAGATGCCGTGCGCGGTGAGCGGGTCGCGGAAGAAGCCGGCATCGCCGACCAGTGCCCAGCCGGGGCCGCAAGCCTGGCGGATGTAACCCGGCACGCCACGGAACGCCTGCAGGCGGACATCCTTCGGCGCCCGGCTCGCCTGTTCGGCAAGCGCCGGCGAAAGCGCCTCCAGCACCTCCATGCGAGCCCCGCCGTGGCGGAGGCGGAAGCGCTGGTCGAACAGCCGCGTCGGCACCGAAGCGACGATGCAGGCCAGCCCGTCATTGGTCGGGATCAGGGATCCGGCGATGCCGTCGCGGAAATACCATTGGTAGCCGCCCCTTGGTTCGACAGGCGCGTAGCCAAAGACATGGGCGGCCGAAACGGTACCGCTTCGCAGCACCTGCGCGTCGCAGCATTTCGCGACCAGCGAACCGATGCCGTCGGCGCCGACCACGATGTCGGCGCTCACCCGCAAGGCGGCGCGGCCGGCGCCGCGGATCTCGACGCCGCGCACGCGTCCGCGCGTGTCGGCAAAGAGGTCGCCGACCGCCATGTCGTGCAGGAACTCGGCGCCGGCATTGCGCGCGGCGTCGACGAGCATGCGGTCGAGCACGGTGCGCCGCGGCGCGATCAGGCCGGGAAGGTCAGGCCCGGCATTGAGCGGGATGGTGATCTCCTCGTCGCCATAGTGGAACGTCGTTGCCTCGATCAGCGGCGTGCCGGCCTTGAGCAGCGGCTCCAGCAGGCCCCAGCGCGAAAGCTGCAGCACGGCGGGCCGCATCAGCGCATGCGTCGACAGCGTGTCGGAGCCATAGGGCCTGCGATCGATTGCCAGCACTTTCAGGCCAGCACGCGCCAGCAGCAGGGCCGTCGAGGCGCCGGCGCAGCGCGCGCCGACGACGATGGCGTCGTAGCGGGTGCGTT
>NZ_RZSC01000717.1:0-2978 GCF_003998155.1 Mesorhizobium sp. M1E.F.Ca.ET.063.01.1.1 | reverse complement strand
GTCCAGTGGGTCATCGGCTGCTCGCGCGACGCCAGGCGCACAGCTTCCGTCTGCAGCGGCGCCATGCTGCTGGCGACGGCAGGTCTGCTCGACGGCCGCCGCGCGGTCACCCATTGGGGACGCTGCGCCGAGTTTGCCCAACGCTTTCCGGCGGTCCGCCTGGAACCCGACCCGATCTTCATTCGCGACGGCAATGTGTGGACGTCCGCCGGCGTGACGGCGGGCATCGATCTCGCCCTTTCCTTCGTCGAGGCAGACCTTGGCCGACGCATGGCGCTTGCGGTGGCGCGCGAGTTGGTGGTCTTCCTGAAACGCCCGGGTGGCCAGGCGCAGTTCAGCCAGACCCTCAAGCTGCAGGATGGCGACGGGCGCTTCGACAGGCTGCATGGCTGGATCCTCGACAATCTGGGCAGCGACCTTTCGCTGGCGACATTGGCCGAGCGCGCCAATATGAGCCCACGCAGCTTTTCGCGGCACTATCGCGAGGCAACCGGCCGCACACCCGCCCGCGCGGTCGAAGAAATCCGCATCGAGGCCGCACGACGGATGCTGGAACAGGGACTGGCCGTCAACCAGGCGGCCCGGCGCTGCGGCTTCGGCTCGGAAGAAACCATGCGCCGCGGCTTTCTACGCGCCCTCGGCACCAACCCGCGCGACTATCGCGAGCGTTTCTGAAACGCCGTCCTTGCGCGAAGGTCCCTAAAGCGAACTCTCGCCTACCCCCTTGTGACTCAGGGTAATCGCATATGGCGCTCCCCCTCTCCGTCTCGGCTTCGCCGAGCCACCTCTCCCCCACTTTGTGGGGGCGAGCAACCCAAGCTTTTCAAGGCTGCGACGTCAGAAGTTAGCGTTCCTCGCTCCCATGAAATGGGGGAGAGGTGTCCGCGCAGCGGACGGAGAGGGGGCTGGCGCTGCTATATGCGATTGCCCGGCCCTGTGACTGGACAGCGGCGACGCCGGCTTCGGTCAGCGCGTAGATGCCGCGCTCGGCCCTGGCGAACCAGCCGTAGTAATTGTGCAGAAGGATGCTGGCCGCGCGCGGCGAGAGTTCCTTGAGGTCGCGCGGCCGCTTCGGGCCATCGGCCATGGCGGCGGCGCAGGCGATCGCCTCCTGCCGGTAGGCGGTCATGATGGGCTTTCGTCGCGTGCTGCCGCCGATGGACGGATCGCCCTTACGGCGATGATGTTCCTCGACCAGACGCGAGCGGCGCCTCGGGTCGCGCCGGGGCGGCACGGCGGCCGGGCTGAGCAGCAGCTCGACCTTGCCTTTTCCGTCGACCGCCAGCAAACCGAAGCCGAGCCGCCGGCAGAGTGCGCGAAACCGGCGGTCATGCTCGCGGCCCTTGCCGCGCGCCGACTGCCTCGCCGCGAGCCAGACCTCGTCGCAGGCCGCGGCGCGATCGACGCCCTGCAGGACGAGTTCGAGATTGAACTGCAGCTTCAGCTCGCAGATGACGACCACCGGCGGCTCGCCATCGCGCAGCCCGACGATGTCGCAGCCGCCGACCTCGCCCTTGACGGTGAAATCCAGGCTCTCGAGAAACCGCTTCACCGGGGCGTAGAGGGACGTTTCCTGCATGGCAGAGGAATAGCCGATTCGGGCCTTGCCAGCACGTCGCAGGGTGACATGCGGACTGCCAGGGTAATCCCCGCGATCGAGGTGCGGTCCGTTGACAATCTCGTCGACTGCCGTTCCGTGGACTATTGCCTGGCGAACTGGCCCCTGTAGGTCTGGCCGGCAAGCGCATAGGTGACGGCCAACGTTCCGTCCGGCTGCATCGTAAAGGTGGCGTCCGCGCCATTCGGCAGGCGCCCGAGCTTCAATGTGTTTCCGACAATCCTGCCGGCGCCGTCGGCGACCCCCGGCTTGTAGTCGGCCACATCGCCCCACGCATAGCTGACCGTCACCTGACCGCCCGAAGAAACCGTCAGCACGGCCAGCTTGCCTTCATACATGCCATCCAGCCGTCCGGCCCATATGCCTGAAAACGCGGCATACCTAGCCGGAACGCCCTTGCCGGGAGGCGTGATCGCCACGGTTTGGTCCAACACCGCCAAATCCGGAGAAGCCGGAGCCGCAACGGCAGCCGGGGCAGGTTGGGGTGGAGGAGCGGGTGGTGCCTCGGATGCCGATTGGCAGGCGACGAGTGCGAACGCCGCGAAGCCAAGGATCGGAGAAAGACTGCCTGGTGGCAGCCGAGACAGAACAGGTCCCTGCCGAAATTCCCTGACGGGGGTCGAAGAGCGACGAATTTTCGGCATTTCAGCGATCAGCCCCACTTCCTTTGCGTGAAATCCTAGCACGAACCGCTGCTCATTTTGGCCGGTGTATTAGAATTTTACGCCTACTCTCGCGCCGAAAGCATGATCCTGGCCGCCTGAAGCCAATTGTCCGCTGTAGGTCACACCGAAAAGGGCATCGTCGGTGAGATTCAGGTCAATGGCAGCCTCGACGACAGCGGCATCCCTGGCGATCGGCACGCCTTCTATGGCAAACGCGTCGGAGCCGCTGAAGACGAATGTGGAAAGCGGGATCGTATCGCCATAGGCATGGCGCCAGCCGATCGTTCCGCGTGCTGTGGCCCGCATGCCGGAAAGGTCGAAACCGGTCGAGGCTCGCAGCCCGAGCGTTGTGAAGGTTGCGTCCGTGGTCTCACCGTCGGCATGAAGCGCGCCGGCGCCGCCGCTTTCCGAATAGGCATCGGTGTGAAGGCTCACATGGGACAGGTTGGCGAAGGGCTCGAAGGCAGCCGGGACGGTATCGACACGGTAGCTGGCTTCGCCGAAGACGTGGAAGGTTCCCGCGTCGTATTTTGCCTGAAGGCTGTCAGCGAAGCCGGGAAAAGCCACCGTGCGGTCCGTCTCGATATTGTGCCATGCGTAAGTCGCGCCGGCGCGCAGGCTGAACTGGTTCCATTGCGTGCCGCCATAGAAACCCGAGCGTGTAGTTCTCGCTGTCGCCGGATGAGGCACGGTCC
>NZ_RZSC01000716.1:0-2979 GCF_003998155.1 Mesorhizobium sp. M1E.F.Ca.ET.063.01.1.1 | reverse complement strand
GGTCAACGTCTTTGCCCCGCACCGCGATCGGCGCACCGGCAAATTGCGCCTGACGCGCCCCAGAGTTCGCGGCGGCAAGAAACTTTGGATCGACGGCGATGACGTCGGCGGCTTCGTCATCGGACCGCCAAGGTCGGGAAAAGGCGCGGCGCTGATTATCCCGAACGCGCTGATGTGGCCCCATTCGCTTGTCGTGCTGGATCTTCGCGGCGAGACCTATGAAGCCACGGCCGGTCACCGGGCCACCTTCAGCCAGGTCGTCCGCTTCGCGCCGGCCGACCGCGACGGCAACACCGCCTTCTATAATCCGATGGACTTCATTTCGCTCGATTCGGCGCAGCGGGACATCGACCTGCGCAATATGGCGGCCGCGCTCTTTCCGCGGCCGCCTGCGAACGCCGATCCCTATTGGGTCAACGATGCGCGCCTCCTCTTCACCGGCATTGCCTCTTACGTCATGGAGTCGCCGAAGATTGCCGACGAAAACCGCAGCTTCGCCACCATCCTCAAGATCATGAACGGCGCCGATGAGCCGATCCTGGAGTTCCTGGCTAGCCTGCGCGACACCCGCCGGCATGAAGTGTCGGATTTTACGCTGCAGACGCTGCTGCCCTACGCGGATATGGCGGAGAAGCAGTTTTCCGGTCTCTATGCCGGCGTGCGCACCGGCATGGCGCCCTTCCTGAACGAGCGGTTGATTCGGGCAACCTCCCGGAGTTCCTTCGACATCCGCAATCTCAAAAGCGAGCGGGTCTCGCTCTATCTTGATTTCCGGCGCGAGCAGATGGCTTCCCTCGGCCCGCTTTTTAATGTGCTCATCACGCAGATGATGAACTTCATGTCCGAATCCATGCCACGCCCCGGCGAGCACCAGGTGCTTGTCCTGCTCGATGAATTTCAGAACCTCGGCAAGCTTGAGAAGGTGACGGACATGGCCACCGTCCTTGGCGGCCACGGCGTGCCGATGTGGTTTTTCGTGCAGTCGCTCAAATCGGTCGACGAGATCTACCGCAAGGAAAGCCGCGAAACGCTGATCAACGCTGCCCGTGTCCAGATCTTCTTCGGCGCCCAGGAGACCGACGATCTGCGCTACGTCTCCGATCAGATAGGCGAAACGTCCGAACCCCAGAAGGACGTCACCAGGACCCAGGCGAGCCTTTTCGACACCTATTACACGCGCTCCGTCCACAGCAAGACAGTGCGCCGGCCGCTTATGCGGCCGGACGAAATTCGCACCATGGATAAGAGCAAGGTCGTCATTTTGCCGCGGGGCGAAAATGCAATCCTTGCGACTCGCAATTTCTATTTCGCTGATCGGGAGCTCTCCAGGCGGGCTTTCATGGTGCTCCCGGCGAGCGTAAAGCACGCCAAACCAGTCGCTGCCGCCGCTGCCCTCCCCTCTCCGTCTGTCCAGTCGATCGTGCCGGTTGGGCCACGCTACCGCTCCGGCATCACACAATCGCGGCTGCAGCGCGGTGCGACGTTCGCTGCAAAGGTTGGGCGTGCCGAGCCCCCAGTCGCTCGCCGTCGCCTGCCCGCCTCGCAAAAGGCAGCCGGGATTGAGGCGAGCCTCATCTCGCCGGCAGCGGCGGCGCCCGCAGCGGGCAATGCCGTCGATTTTTCGGCTTTGGCGGCCCGGGCGGCGGCGACCAGGATCTCGCCGCAAAAAGAGGCCGTGATTGCGGCCATTCTCGCCGAGGCTAAATCTTTCCGTTCACAGTCGACTGACTCCGAGACGTTCGATCGCAATTTAAGCGTCGTCGCGGAAGCATTGCCGGATGTCGTGGACGAGTGATCCCGTCCTACAACCGCGCGTCGGCGGTCATTGTTGGTGGGGTCCAACAAGCTCCGTTTCCGCTGAGAAGAGTTGACTTTAGGCGGCAAAGCCGGCCATTGGGTTTGGCGGCGCGCGGTGGCCGCACATAAAACAGGGCACCTGAAAAGGACTCGGGCACCTTGTCTAAGGGCTTGAATTAAGCATGTCTTCTCCCGAAACCGGGCCCACCTTCGAAAGATAAGTGCTTAGCGCTCGTATTCGTTGTCCTGGCTGCGCTGTGTCTTGCGGTCCTGATCGTCGGCCTGCCGGCCCTTTTGCTTAGCTAAGTCTTTCTGCTGCTGAACGCGTTGCCGCGCCTTTTCGGCATGTCGCGCCGAGGTCTCGGGCTGACGCGTATCGTCTCGGCTCGGCAAATCGCGGCCGCGCGCATCTCTTTCAGGCGCGGCCTCGCCGGCGCCCCCTGCACCCTTTTGCTGCTCGAACTGGAGCCGAGCGAGACGATCGTGCATCTTGTCGTTCACGCCCTCACGGTATTGCTCGAAACGCGTTTGCTCGGCGTTGGGGAGCGTGTCCCGCATCTGATCCAACGCTTGATTCACACGCGCCATCTTCTGCCGCATTTCCAAAGGTGTCTGCGCCATTTCGGTAGCTCCTATCAGCCTGGTCAATTCTTTCATGCCGGGATGGGACAAGAAGGACGAGGTCGGCGCCGGTCCCCCGCCATCTTTGAAGACGCCAGCGGCCGGCTTCTCGCCTGCCCTGTGCGCATGAATCTGGAGGACATTCTTGCCGATCGCCTCGGCCGCGGTCAGGGCCTGGCCGGTGACGCCAGCCGCCCGCATCACGGCGGCCGTCCGCTGCCACACGCCGGCGATCGCTCCGCCATTGGCGACGAGCAATCTGCTATCCATACGACTCCGCTGCTTGTCCTCCACGCGCGCGACGGTCTTGTCACTGACCTGATAGCGCGCATCGTGCTGCGCGCGTTTGTAGGCGCCCGCATGTTCTTTCGTATAGGGTCGGCTCATTGCATGATCGTACCGGCGCGTTGCGACCATCGCTATGCCGTGTTCGCGCGCCTTCTCAGCGTACGCTTCCCGCCAGGCGTGGAGATCCGCCTTGTAGAACGTCAGCCGCTCGCCGTCGGCCGACCGCGCCTGCACCATGGCGTGGATATGGACGTGCTTCGTCTCGGCATGATG
>NZ_RZSC01000715.1:0-2979 GCF_003998155.1 Mesorhizobium sp. M1E.F.Ca.ET.063.01.1.1 | reverse complement strand
GTGCAAATCGACGGTGACCACCACTTTTTGTTCGGCTATCCCGAGCTTCTTGGCGGAAGCGTCAATGATCCGTTTATTGGCCTGATGCGGCACGAACCAGTCGAGGTCTTGCGCCGTGATGCCGGCCTCGGCGAAGGTCGCCTCGATGACATCGGTGATCATGCCGACCGCGTGCTTGAATACCTCGCGGCCTTCCATCCTGAGATGGCCGACCATGCCCGTGGTCGATGGGCCGCCATCGACGAAGAGTTTGTCCTTATGGACGCCATCCGAGCGCAGGCTCGCAGCCAGCACGCCGCGATCGGCGATGCTGCCCTCCCCCTCCGCTGCCTCGAGCACCACCGCTCCGGCGCCGTCGCCGAAGAGCACGCAGGTCGAGCGGTCGTTCCAGTCGAGGATGCGCGAAAAGGTTTCCGAGCCGATGACCAGCACGCGTTTCGCGAGGCCGCCGCGGATATAGAGGTCGGCGGTGGCAACAGCATAGACGAAACCGGAGCACACGGCCTGCATGTCGAAGGCAAAGCCGTGATGCATGCCGAGCCGGTTCTGGATCTCGACGGCGGTCGCGGGGAAAGTGTTGTTGGGCGTCGATGTCGCCAGCACGATCAGGTCGATATCGGCCGGCGTCAAACCGGCGCTGTCGAGCGCGGCGCGCGCAGCCGCCTCGCCCAGCGAAGCCGTCGTCTCGTCATCGGCCGCGACATGGCGCTGGCGGATGCCGGTGCGCTGGACGATCCACTCATCGGAGGTCTCGACCATGCCTTCGAAGTCGGCATTCTTCATGATGCGGCGGGGCAGCGCGGCACCGTTGCCGCGCACGACTGATCTGATCAAGGTTCGTTCCTATTCCTCGGCGTCGACGGCGACACCGGATTTCCTGTTTGCCTGGGCATTCGGATTGCGCGCATGGAACAGATCGAGATCGGCCTCGATCCGGTCAAGCAGATTGTTGCGCACCATATCGTAGCCGAGCTCGATCGCCGCCGCGAAGCCGTCCGAATCGGCGCCGCCGTGGCTCTTCACGACGATACCGTTCAAGCCCAGGAAGACGCCGCCATTGGAGCGGCCGACATCCATCTTCTCGCGCAGCCGGTCGAAGGCGCCCTTGGCGAAGACATAACCGATCCTGGCCATCAGCGTGCGGCCCATGGCGGCGCGGAGGTAGCCCGCGATCTGCCTTGCCGTGCCCTCCGCGGTCTTGAGCGCGATGTTGCCGGCAAAGCCCTCGGTGACGACCACGTCGGCCGTGCCCTTGCCGATATCGTCGCCCTCGACGAAGCCACGATAGTTCATCGAGGCCATGTTGGCCTCACGCAGCATGCGTCCCGCCTCCTTGACCTCCTCCTGGCCCTTGATCTCCTCGACGCCGACATTGAGCAGGCCGACGCTCGGCCGCTCGATGCCGAACACCGAACGCGCCATGCCGGTGCCCAGGATGGCGAAATCGACGAGCTGATGCGCGTCCGCGCCAATGGTGGCGCCGACATCGAGCACCACGCTCTCGCCGCGCGTCGTCGGCCAAAGCGCAGCGATCGCCGGGCGGTCGATGGTGGCCATGGTGCGCAGGCAGAATTTCGACATCGCCATCAGCGCGCCGGTATTGCCGGCCGAGATGCAGGCCTGCGCGGCGCCATTCTTCACCGCCTCGACCGCCTTCCACATCGATGATTTCCAGCGGCCATGGCGCAGCGCCTGGCTCGGCTTGTCGTCCATCCTCACCGCGATCTCGCAATGGACGAACTCGCTGACCTCGGCCAGTTTTGGAAACTTGGCCAGTTCGGGACGAACGGCGTCCTCGCGGCCATAGATGACGAAGCGGATGTCAGGGCGGCGGATGGCGACCGTCATCAGCGCAGGGATGACAATGCCTGGTCCGTGATCGCCGCCCATGGCATCGATGGAAATCCTGATCACTCGGTGTTTTTCTCACGGTTTGCCTGGCTAGCGGCGGACGCCTGCCGAGGTAAGGGGGCTCGCGAAGGTTCGGCGAAAATAGCGGTTTTGGGCTGCCGCACAACCAACTTTTCCAAAATCCGGGCCGCCTTCAGGATTTTCCGAGCAGCGAACGCAGCTTTTTCTGGAATTCGCTTTCTTCCGAAGGATCGTCGCCCGCGGTGTCCAGCGAGGCTCCGGGCTTGCGCGGATAAGGGTCGATCGCCAGGCCGAAAAACTGCTCGGCAAGCGCGCCGACATCAATGGTGTCGCCGGAAAAAGTTTCGGGACTGTCAGGCCCGTCCGCGTCGAGGACGATTTCGCCGCCGCCCTCGAACCCCTCGCGCCCGAGCTTCGACTGCTCAGGCAGGAACAGCGCCTCGACGGGCTCGTCGATATGGGCTGCGACCGGATCGAGGGTGACGATGCAGGCCTGGGTGATGTCGGCCTCGACGCGACCGCTGACCTTGACGCCGTTGCGTTTCCAGGACGCCACCAGGAGCTCGGCGCGGTAGCGCTCGACCGAGAGCAGATCGTATTTCGCGGCAAGCGCCGCGCGCTGCCGCTCGTCGGCTTCGATCAAAACCGGCAAGCCCTTCTGCGGCAGACGGGCGACGTTGGCGACGAAAGATACGGGGCTTTCCGGTTTGGCGTGTTTCATTCTCGCCTCCTTCACGCGGCTCCGGCGACCGGGAACGCCACGGTGCCGGCCACGATCGATTCGGTCGGCTGCATGGCAAGCTGCCGGGACGCTTCGGAAACATAGCTCGCCAGCAGCGGCGCCTCCGGCCACTCGCCGACATCGGGCCTGACATTACGGGCGAGCGCCGCGGCAAGGGCCACCCGGTCGTCGTCCCGCAAGGCGTGGTCATAAGCCGCGGTGCGGCCGTAAAACATCCTTGCCAACTTCTTCATGCGCTTCGGCACGCCGACATCGCTGATGCCGAGTTCCCTGAGCGAATGCTCGACATCCAGGAAGAACTCGTCGATCAACACCTGAGCGATCTCGGCGGCAGCACCGCCTTCCCCGCGCAGCCTGTGCTGGAA
>NZ_RZSC01000714.1:0-2983 GCF_003998155.1 Mesorhizobium sp. M1E.F.Ca.ET.063.01.1.1 | reverse complement strand
TTTCCGACCTGGTTCCGCGAACTGCGCCCGATCTACGGTCCCTTCGAAGGCTCGATGGACCGCTTCATCAAGCTGGAGAAGAACGACTTCATCGGCCGCGAGGCTTCCGCCAAGGAGCAGGCGCAAGGGCCGAAGCTGCGCCGCGTCTCCTTCATCGTCGATGCTGCGGATGCCGACGTGATGGGCGACGAGCCGATCTGGGCCAAGGTCGGCAAGGACTACGGCACGGTGGAAAAGCCGCATGGCTATGGCGCGCCGCGCTTCGACACGACAGGCAAGGAAGTGCGCGGCTCCAAGGCCGCCGAGGGCGCTTCGGCCGTGCGCGGCATCGTAGATGGCGAGTGGCGCGTCGTCGGCTGGGTGACGTCGGGCGGCTATGCGCATTATGTGCAGAAGTCGATGGCGCAGGGCTATGTTCCGGCGGCCCTCGCGGAAGACGAAAGCGCCGGCCTGTTCGAAATCGAGATCCTCGGGCACCGCCGCCCGGCCCGCATCAATGTCGAGCCGCCCTTCGACCCGAGCGGCGAAAAGATGCGCACATAAGGGCCATTCCCGCTTTCGGATCGCGTTGGTGGCCGGCTATAACAACCGGCCACCGGCGCATCAGATGAGAAGACGACCCCTTTGCGGCAGCTAGAGAAATGGACCGACTGGCTCTGCGATGAACGAGCCGGCCCTTTCAGCGCCGCGATCGCCTTTGCGCTCATATACTGCCTTGTCCAGATCGCGGCGATGACGCTCTTGTCCCACTTCGTGGGCACCGGCGTCGGCGTCGACGACGCCGAACAGTTGATGGCGATGCAGTTCCTCACGGCCGGCTATGGCAGCTCGCAGCCACCCTTATACACTTGGCTCGGCATTCTCACCGCGTCTTTGGTCGGAACCAACATCCTCGCGCTCAAGATCGTCAAATACGCCCTGCTGGCCGGCGGATTGGCCGCCTGCTTCGCCGCGGTGCGCCGCGTCGGCTACTCGAACCGCGCCGCCGCCGCCGCCATGTTCGGCCTGCTGCTTTTTCCGCAGATCGTGTGGGAGATGCAGCATGCCCTCACCCACTCCGCCGCGATTTTTTGCTTTTCGTCGCTGCTGCTCCTGGCGGTGGTCGAGCTGCAGAAGCGGCGGTCGACAGCCGCCTATGTGCTGCTCGGCCTGGCGGCTGCTGCGGCAATGCTGTCGAAATACAATATGGTGATCTTTCTAGCCGCGCTGTTCCTTGCGGCGCTGTCGCTTCGCGAGACGCGTGAGGCGATCTTCGACCGTCGTTTCCTGATCAGCGTGGTTGTGGCCATCCTTGCCTGCCTGCCGACATTTTATTGGAGCCTCACGCATCTGGGAGACCTGCTGGCGCACGGCGAGGGTTTTGGCATCGGCGAGGGCGGCAGCGCGGCAAAGACGTTGTCTCGCGGCATCCTTGGCTTGGGTAAGGCTATTTTGAACTTCGCCGGGCTGCCGATCTCGGTCTTTGCCGTCGCGTTCTTCCTGGCGCGCAAGAAATCCGCACCATCGCCCGAGACGGCATCGTGGCCGGAAAAGCTGGTCTGGCGAGCGATTGCCTTCGCCTTGTTGATCACGCTCGTGGTGGTGCTCGCAGGAGGGATCACCCAGTTTCGCGATCGCTGGATGCTTCCCGTGTTCGTGCTTCTGCCGGCTGCCCTGGCCATGCGCCTCGACGCCATGGGGGAAAGAGGCAGAAAGACGCAAGCCACGATCGTCTTCGTCGGCGCCGTGATCGCCATCCTGGTGATGCCGGTAAGCTGGTACATGCACGTCCATGGTGGCGACAACCGCGGCAGCATCGTACGGATGGACTATGCTTCGCTCCATCGTCAGCTGACGGCCGACGGGCCGGTCGGCACAGTGGTCTCGAGCTGGTTCTGGATCGGCAATCTCCGCCTGGTCGATCCCGATCTCGTCGTGCTCGACGACGAGATCCCCGATTTCGCCAAGTCGATCCGCGAGCCTGCTATGCTTGTCCTAGCGGACGACGAAGAGCCTGCTTCGGTCATTTTCGACAGGATCACCAAGGCCGGCTATGTGATGGACACCCTCCATCGGCGTATCGTGGTGCCGCAGCTCTCCGGAGGCTTGCCACGCCAGGTGACCATAACGAGATTGCACAAGATGACGACGCAATAGCGTCGGGGAACCGCATGGACAAACTACGCTTCGGCCGCCACCGCAAGATCATGCCGTTCGAACCGGGCTCGGTCGAAGCGCTGCGCGAAGCTTCCCGCGACAAGGCTGCCGCGCTGAACCAGCACGTGCTGGGCTACGGCGCGATAGCCGAAGCCGAATGGGCGGCGGCAGGCATCGCCGCTCCCGACTTGCCGGCCATGCGGCAATACCGGCTCGAGCGTATCCGCACCGAGCTCAAGCGCCGCGGCCATGCCGGCGCACTCCTCTACGACCCGGTCAACATCCGCTACGCGACCGATTCGACCAACATGCAGCCCTGGGTCGCGCACAACCCGACCCGCCACTGTTTCGTCGCCACCGAAGGCCCGGTGGTGCTGTTCGACTATTTCTCCTGCGAGCACCTGTCCGACCATGCCGGCGTCGTCGACGAGGTGCGGCCGGCAGTGTCGTGGATGTATCTCTATAGCGGCGAGTTGACCGATCGGAAGGTCCGCCGCTGGGCCGCCGGCATCGCCGAGCTCGTTGCCGAGCACGGTGGCGGCAACCGGCGCATCGCCATCGACCACATCAATGCGGAAGGTGTCGAGGAGCTTGCCCGCCGGGGCATCACGGTCGGCAATGGCGAGGCGGTGATGGAGAATGCGCGCCTGATAAAGTCGCCTGACGAGATCCTTGCCATGCGCCGCGCCATCGTCGCCTGCGAGGCGGCGATGGGCGAGATGCAAGCGGCGCTGAAGCCGGGCATTTCCGAGAACGAGCTGTGGGCGGAACTGCATCGCGGCAACATCGCGCGCGGCGGCGAATGGATCGAGACGCGGCTTCTGTCGTCCGGCCCGCGCACCAATCC
>NZ_RZSC01000713.1:0-2988 GCF_003998155.1 Mesorhizobium sp. M1E.F.Ca.ET.063.01.1.1 | reverse complement strand
CAAAGCTTCGGCTCCAAGAGCTTCATCTGCAGGATCTCGGCGCGCTTCTTCTCGCCGCCGGAGAAGCCGACATTGAGCGGCCGCTTCAGCATGTTCATGTCCATGCTGAGCGAGGCGGCGGCTTCCTTCACGCGCTTGAGGAACTCCGGAACCTTCAACGGCTCCTCGCCGCGCGCCTTGCGCTGCTCGTTCATCGCCACCTTGAGGAACTCCATGGTCGCCACGCCTGGAATCTCCATCGGATACTGGAAGGCGAGAAAGATGCCGGCGGTGGCGCGCTCGGCGGGATCCATTTCGAGGATCGACTGGCCGTTGTAGAGGATGTCGCCTTCCGTCACCTCATAATCCTCGCGGCCGGCCAGGATATAGGACAGCGTCGACTTGCCCGAGCCGTTCGGCCCCATGATGGCGGCGACCTCGCCGGCTTTGACCGTCAGGTTCAGTCCCCGGATGATCTCGGTGCCGTCATCGACGATGCGGGCATGCAAATTCTTGATTTCAAGCATCATTTTTTTCCTGAATATCGTTTGCGGTCAGCCGACCGAACCCTCAAGGCTGATGCCGATCAGCTTCTGCGCCTCGACGGCGAATTCCATCGGCAGTTGCTGGATGACGTCCTTGACGAAGCCGTTGACGATCAGCGCGATCGCCTCTTCCTCGGGGACGCCGCGCTGCATGACGTAGAACTTCTGGTCCTCGGAGATCTTCGACGTCGTCGCCTCGTGCTCGAACTTCGCCGTCGCGTTCTTGGCTTCCATGTAAGGCACGGTGTGCGCGCCGCACTGGTCGCCGATCAGAAGCGAGTCGCAGTTGGTGAAGTTGCGGGCATTGGCCGCCTTGCGGTGCGCCGAGACCTGGCCGCGATAGGTGTTCTGCGAGAAGCCGGCGGCAATGCCCTTGGAGATGATGCGGCTCGACGTGTTCTTGCCGAGATGGATCATCTTGGTGCCGCTGTCGACCTGCTGGTAGCCGTTCGAAACCGCGATCGAATAGAACTCGCCGCTGGAGTCGTCGCCGCGCAGGATGCAGCTCGGATATTTCCAGGTGATGGCCGAGCCGGTCTCGACCTGCGTCCACGAGATCTTCGAGCGATCGCCGCGGCAGTCGCCGCGCTTGGTGACGAAATTGTAGATGCCGCCCTTGCCTTCGGCGTCGCCGGGATACCAGTTCTGCACCGTCGAATATTTGATCTCGGCATCGTCGAGCGCGATCAGTTCGACCACCGCCGCATGCAGCTGGTTTTCGTCGCGCTGCGGCGCCGTGCAGCCCTCGAGATAGGAGACATAGGCTCCCTCCTCGGCGATGATCAGCGTGCGCTCGAACTGGCCGGTGTTCTTCTCGTTGATGCGGAAATAGGTCGACAGTTCCATCGGGCAGCGCACGCCCTTCGGCACGAAGACGAACGAGCCGTCGGTGAACACCGCCGAATTCAGCGTGGCGTAGAAATTGTCGGTGGTCGGCACGACCGAGCCCAGATATTTCTGCACCAGCTCCGGATGCTCACGGATCGCTTCCGAGATCGAGCAGAAGATGACGCCGGCCGCGGCCAGTTCCTTCTTGAAGGTAGTGACCACGGAAACGGAGTCGAACACGGCGTCGACCGCCACGCGGCCCGACTTGTAGACGTTGTCGTTGGCTTCCTCGAGTTCCGAAGCCTCGGTCCTCTGCACGCCGGCGAGAATCTCCTGCTCCTTCAGCGGAATGCCGAGCTTCTCATAGACCTTGAGCAGTTCGGGATCGACCTCGTCCAGCGACTTCGGGCCAGGCGTGCTCTTCGGCGCGGCGTAGTAGTGGATGTCCTGGAAGTCGATCTTCGGATAGTGGACGCGCGCCCAGGTCGGCTCTTCCAGGGTCAGCCAGCGGCGATAAGCCCCCAGACGCCATTCCAGCATCCAGTCCGGCTCGCCCTTCTTCTCGGAGATCAAGCGAATGATGTCTTCACTCAGGCCCTTGGGGGCCTTGTCCATCTCGATCTCTGTCTGGAATCCGTATTTATACTGGTCGACGTCGATCTTTCGGACTCGATCGATCGTCTCCTGCACAGCAGGCATAAGCGTTCTCCATCCACGCCGGGGTCAAGGCCCGGCAGTTTTCAAACTATGGCACCGCCGAAACCCGGTCCCGGAGGAGACCTGCAGCGGAGTAAGCTCCATATAGTGCATTCCGACCGGGAATTCACCCGGCCAAAACGAAACGCACGGCTCTACCAGGCCCGAAGGCCTGAAACTTTCCTTTTTTGGCCGCTAGGCGGCCCTTTCCTTATCGGCCCGGCGCGCGACAATGCCCGCGAGCGCCGTCCGGAACGCCTCGATCTCCTCAGCGCCCGTCGCGCGTCCGATCGAGACGCGCAAGGCGCCAACGCTGTCGCCGTGCCCCATCGCCTTCAGCACATGGCTTGGCCCGACTTTTCCCGACGAGCAGGCCGAACCCGCCGACAACGCCACACCGGCGAGATCGAAGGCGATCTGCGCCGTCTCGGCCTTGATGCCCGCAATAGCGAAGAATGTCGTGTTGGCAAGCCTTGGCGCCGCCGCTCCAAAGATTTCCGCGTCCGGGACGATTTCCCGGACAATCGCCTCGACCTCGCCGCGCCGACGCGCAACGGCGTCGATCTCGCCCAGGCCGGCGAGTGCGGCCCGCGCCGCGGCGCCGAAACCGGCAATGCCGGGGAGATTCTCGGTGCCGGCGCGATGGCCCTTTTCCTGGCCGCCGCCATTGATCAACGGCTTCGGCATCATCAGGTCGGCCGCAGCGACGATGGCGCCGACGCCCTTCGGACCGCCGATCTTGTGCGAGGACAGGATCAAATAGTCGGCGTAACCGGCTGACATATCGATCGGAATCCGTCCGGCCGCCTGCACGGCGTCGACGACGAGCACACCACCCGCGGCCTTGACGATCTCGGCGATGCGGCCGACCGGCTGGATCACGCCCGTCTCGTTGTTGGCGGCATGGATCGCCACCAGCGGTAGGCCATCGGCCATGTCA
>NZ_RZSC01000712.1:0-2991 GCF_003998155.1 Mesorhizobium sp. M1E.F.Ca.ET.063.01.1.1 | reverse complement strand
GCCTATGACGATCCGGGAGCGCTTGCCGAACTCGCTGTCGCCAGCGCCGTCGTCACCTATGAATTCGAGAACGTCCCGGTTGCGGCGGCGGAGACGCTTGCCGCACGCGTTCCGGTCTATCCGCCGGCCCGCGCCCTTGAAGTCGCGCAGGATCGCGTGACCGAGAAGAGTTTCCTGAACGGCATCGGCATCCCGACGGCGGAATTCTGCCCCGTCGACAATGACGACCAGCTGACGGTGGCGCTGAGGAAATTCGGCGGCAGCGGCGTTTTGAAGACGCGGCGCATGGGTTATGACGGCAAGGGCCAGCGCGTCTTCCGCAACATGGAAACCGGCGGCTTTGCCGGCGCCTGCGAGGCGATGGGCAATGTGCCGCTGATCCTCGAATCGTTCGTCGCCTTCGAGCACGAGATTTCGGTGATCGCCGCGCGCGGACTTGACGGGAGCGTTGCCGCCTACGATCCGGCCGAGAATATCCACCGCGAGGGCATCCTGCGCAGCTCGACGGTACCGGCCACGATCGGGCCGGAAACTGCCGCGGCGGCGAAGGAGGCGGCGGCGAAAATCCTCTCGGCGCTCGGCTATGTCGGCGTCATCGGCATCGAATTCTTCGTCCTCGCCGACGGCTCGCTGCTGGCCAACGAGCTGGCGCCCCGCGTCCACAATTCCGGCCACTGGACGGAGGCCGCCTGCCTCGTCTCGCAGTTCGAGCAGCATATCCGCGCCGTCGCCGGCCTGCCGCTGGGCTCACCGGCCCGACATTCCGATTGCGTGATGGAAAACCTGATCGGCGACGACATGCTGAAGGTGCCGGCGCTGCTCGCCGAACCCGACCTGATGCTGCATCTCTACGGCAAGGCCGAGTCACGCCCCGGCCGCAAGATGGGTCATTTCACCCGGATCAGCCATAAAAACTGACCAGCGTTGGTTACTGCATATCCTGATCTTCGTCCTCGTCCGGGCTGGCGCAGCTCGGATCGCCGTCCTTGCAATTGGCACCGGAGGTGAGCTGCTTGGTGCGCTCGTTGGTCAGCTCCGTCAGGCATTGCGAAACCTCCATCGGATAGATGGAGCCGCCCTCGCTGTCGGCGGCCGAATAAGCGCATTCGGCGTCGCGGAACGCGATCCAGGCGCGCTGCGCCGTCTGCAGCAATTTGTTGGCTTTCTCGTCATTTCCGCTGACGATATCCTTGTAGGCGGCGTTGAGCTTGGCGTCGGCCGCCTCATAGTCGGCGTTGGCGCAGATATTCATCATCTGCTGGCTGTCGTCGTTGCGGTCGCACTCCTGCCCCCAGGCCGCCGGAGCGGTTGCCACGAGCATAAGGCAGGCTGACAAAAACAGGCGGCGCATGCCGGATCTCCCAATCGCTTCGCGTTGCGGCACCTTTCCAGCCGGCCTTGAGTCGCGCAATGCCAGGTCGCCGCGATGGCGAATATTTGATGATGTGGGCTCCTGCGCCGGTTATACGGCGCGCTTGCGGTTGACAGGAGCAAGGCTCCTCGTTTATGAGCCACGCAAGTTCAAAGGCGCGCTTTTTCCGGGCGCGCCTTTAAAATTCGGCCCGGAACCGGGCCCCGACCGGATAGGCAAGACCATGAAGATCAAGAATTCGCTCAAGGCGCTCAAGGCGCGTCACCGCGACAACCGGCTGGTTCGCCGCAAGGGACGCATCTACATCATCAACAAGACTGCTCCGCGCTACAAGGCGCGCCAGGGCTGAGACTTGCGCGCGGCGCCACAAACGAACCAAGCGCCGCGCCCGTTTGATGTCGATTGCCGGTTCGCCGGCCCTCTCACGCTAAAATCATTTTGACGATCCGCCGTCCGGCATTAGATTCCGGCGATGCGGATTCTTTTTGCTTCTTTCGCCGCTCTGCTCCTTTTCGGCCTGCCCGCGTCGGCGGAGGAGCCTGCCTCGCCGCCCGCCGCCACGCCGCCGCCCGCCCTCACGCCGCCGCCGGTCGCCTCGACCAGGCAGGGCCGCCTTGATCAGCTCTTCACCGACCTGAAGCGTGAGCGCAACGAAAAGGCGGCCGAACGGATCGCCGGCCGCATCTGGAATGAATGGAACCAGTCCGGCAGCGCCTCGATCGACCTGATGATGCAATGGGCGCAGAAGGCGACGGAAGACCAGAAATTCGACGTCGCACTCGACTTCCTCGATCAGGTGGTGACCTTGCAGCCGGGCTATGCCGAAGGCTGGAACCGCCGCGCCACCGTGCATTTCCTGATGAAGAATTACGGGAAGTCGATGGCCGACATTGACCACACCTTGCAGCTCGAACCCCGCCATTTCGGCGCGCTCTCCGGCCTGGCGCAGATCATGGCCGAAACCGGCCACAAGCAGTCGGCGCTGGAAGCCTGGCAGAAGGTGCTCACCATCTATCCGATGATGCGCAGCGCTCAGGACCAGGTCTCGACACTGTCGGAAGAGCTGGCCGGCGAGGGTATTTGATTCCTTTAAGGCAGTAGGGGAGTAGGGCAATAAGGGAGTAGGGTAGAGATTGGCCAGGAAACAGCTCCCCTACTCCCCTACTCCCCTACTCCCCTACTCCCCTAAACTAACTTCCCGCCACTTCCGTATCTCCTCCGCATGAACCTCATCTGCGCCGCGTTTCTCTTCCTCATTGCGCTCATCTTCGCCCTTGCCGTCGTCACCCGCGCCGGCGCTTGGCTGATCGAGCGTCGCAACCCGCCGGCCGGCGCATTCATCGACATCGATGGCGCCCGCATCCACTACGTCCATATCCCGGCGCCGGCCGGCGCCGATTTGCCCCCGATCGTCTTCATCCATGGCGCCAGCGCCAACCTCAAGGACCAGATGCTGCCGATGAGGCCGCTGCTCGAAGGCCGCGCCGAGATGCTGTTCCTCGACCGCCCCGGCTTCGGCTGGTCCGAGCGTGGGCCGGGCAACAACGAAACGCTGGCGGCGCAGGCCGACACGATCGCCACGCTGATGGACCGCCTCGGTATCGAAAAAGCGATCATCG
>NZ_RZSC01000711.1:0-3002 GCF_003998155.1 Mesorhizobium sp. M1E.F.Ca.ET.063.01.1.1 | reverse complement strand
GCGGCCTTCCGCGATCTGCGCGCGGGTGACGTTGCTCAGCCCGATATGGCGCACCAGGCCCCTGCGCTGCAGCTCGGCGAGCACGGTGAGCGGCGCTTCGATCGAGCCCTCGGCGGGACCATGGGTGTCGAACATGATGCGCAGATTGACCACATCCAGCACGTCGAGCCCGAGATTGGCGAGGTTGTCATGCACGGCTTGCGTGAGTTCCTCCGGTGAATAGGCCGGCAGCCAGGATGCGTCGCTGCCGCGGCGGGCGCCGATCTTGGTGACGATGGTAAGGTCGCCGGGGTAGGGCGCCAGCGCTTCGCGGATCAGCCGATTGGTGACATGCGGGCCATAATAGTCGCTGGTGTCGATGTGGTTGACCCCGTTCGCCACTGCCTCACGCAGCACGGCGATGGCCGCGTCATGATCCTTCGGTGGGCCGAACACGCCTTTGCCCGCAAGCTGCATGGCGCCGTAGCCGAGCCGCCGGACCGAATCGCCGCCGAGTTTGTAGGTGCCGGATTTGTTTACGCTGGACATCGTGGTTCTCCTTCGCTGTCGACGACGGAGATAGGGCATGGCCGCTGTCCCGATAACCGGCTATATTCAGCACAGCTTGTACGAAATTTAGGACAATGGCGGCCGATCTCAACGATCTTCAGGCGTTCATGGCCGTGGCGCGCGCCGGCGGCTTTCGCGAGGGCGCCCGCGCCACGGCCGGCAGCGCGTCAGCGCTCAGCGAAGCCATCCGCCGTCTTGAAACCCAGCTCGGTGTCAGGCTCTTCAACCGCACCACGCGCAGCGTCGCTTTGACCGAGGCTGGTGCCGGCCTGCTGGCGCGGCTCGGCCCCGCATTGGGCGAGGTAGAAGCCGCACTCGATGTGGTGAACGGCTTTCGCGACCGGCCCGCCGGAACCTTGCGGCTCAACGTGCCGATAAGCGCCTCGCGGCTGGTGCTGCCCAAAATCGTTCCTGGATTTCTCGCGGCCTATCCTGCCATTCGCCTGGAGGTGATCGCCGAGGAGAACTTTATCGATCTGCTGGTGGCGGGCTGCGACGCTGGAATCCGCTATGACGAGCGGCTGGAGCAGGACATGATCGCGGTGCCGATCGGGCCGCGCGCGCAGCGCTTCACGACCTCCGCCGCGCCGTCCTACCTTGACCGGCACGGTCGGCCGCAGCACCCACGCGACCTGCTTGGCCATGCCTGCGTGCGCGGCCGCTTCCCGAGCGGGGTCATGACGCCCTGGGAGTTCGAGCGGGACGGCGAGGTGGTGCGGGTCGATCCCACGGGGCCATTGGTTGTCAGCATCGGTGGAGGCGTCGATCTCGCTATCGATGCGGCGATCGCTGGCGTCGGCATTCTCTGGCTGTTCGAGGACTGGGTGCGCCCGCATTTCGAGAGCGGCGTGCTGGAACCTGTGCTGGAGCCGTGGTGGCAGGAATTTTCCGGGCCGTTTCTGTACTATCCCGGACGCCGGCTGGTGCCGGCGCCGCTGCGCGCCTTCATCGACTACATCAAGACGCCGGCCGGACGCGGCCAATAGCTGCGTGAAACAAAAAGGCCGCCCGGAGGCGGCCTTTCGAGACTTGTGGTCGCAGCGCTCAGCGCTTCGAGAACTGGAAGCTGCGGCGGGCCTTCGCCTTGCCGTACTTCTTGCGCTCGACGACGCGGCTGTCGCGGGTGAGAAAGCCGCCCTTCTTGAGCACGGAGCGCAGCGCCGGCTCGTAATAGGTCAGTGCCTTGGAGATGCCGTGACGCACGGCGCCCGCCTGGCCGGAAAGGCCGCCGCCGATGACGGTGGCGATGATGTCATACTGGCCGGCGCGGTTGGCGGCGACGATCGGCTGGTTGAGGATCATCTGCAGCACCGGACGCGCGAAATAGCTCGCGAATTCCTTGTCGTTGACAGTGATCTTGCCGGAGCCGGGTTTCACCCAGACGCGCGCGATGGCGTTCTTGCGCTTGCCTGTGGCATAGGCGCGGCCCGACTTGTCGAGCTTCTGGACGTGGACGGGTGCCGCCGGCTGTGCGGCGGTCGTGACAGTCCCGAGTTCTGCGAGCGAGGAAAGCTCAGCCATTACGAGGCCCTCTTGTTCTTGGAGTTCAGCTTGGCCACGTCGAGCGTGACGGGCTGCTGGGCGGCGTGCGGATGTTCAGCGCCTGCGTAGACGCGGAGATTCTTCATCTGGCGGCGGCCAAGCGGGCCGCGCGGGATCATGCGCTCGACGGCCTTCTCGACGACGCGCTCGGGGAAGCGGCCCTCGAGCAGCTGGCGCGCGGTGCGCTCCTTGATGCCGCCGGGGTGGCCGGTGTGCCAGTAGTAGACCTTGTCGGTGTACTTCTTGCCGGTGAACACCACCTTGTCGGCGTTGATGACGATGACGTTGTCGCCATCATCGACATGCGGTGTGAAGGTGGGCTTGTGCTTGCCGCGCAGATGGTTGGCGATGACAGTGGCGAGGCGGCCGACGACGAGACCCTCGGCGTCGATCAGCACCCACTTCTTCACCACATCCGCAGGCTTCTGCGAAAAGGTAGCCATGGTTTTGCTCTCAGGTTGACCTTCCTTATCCGCAAGGACAAGGAAAGGCGTTTCTTGTTGCTTGGATTGACGGAGCGGCTGGAGCCATTCGCCAATAACAAAACGGCGGCCGTTGCGGGCCGCTGCTTCGCGAGGGCTTATAGGCGAGGGCGCGAAACGCGTCAAGGCGATGGAAAACCCGCTTGGTGCATAAAGTCAAATAAAAACAATGGCTTGTTCAAGAGGTATTATTTTACCGCATCAGCCGAGCGCTTCGGCGGGATCGAATAGGTGCCGGTCGCATGCGCCACGGTGTGCCCGTCCGGGCCGGCGACGATGTCGATGTCGAACACCATCAGGCTCTTGCCCAACTTCAGGATGCGGCAATGGCCGTCGATCGGGCCAGCCTCGGCCTTGCGCATGAAGTTGATGTTGAGGTTGGTGGTCACCGACAGCGCGTCCGGCCCGGCGTGGCTGAGCACGCAGACA
>NZ_RZSC01000710.1:0-3006 GCF_003998155.1 Mesorhizobium sp. M1E.F.Ca.ET.063.01.1.1 | reverse complement strand
GTGCTGAAGGTCGACCCGAAGGGCCACAAGCTGACGGCCGTGAAGTTCGGCGATTCGACCAGGATGCGCGTCGGCGACTGGGTGATGGCGATCGGCAACCCGTTCGGCCTCGGCGGCACGGTGACGGTCGGCATTATCTCGGCGCGCAACCGCGACATCAACTCCGGCCCCTATGACGATTTCATCCAGACCGATGCCGCCATCAATCGCGGCAATTCCGGCGGTCCGCTGTTCAACGCAGAGGGGGAGGTGATCGGCATCAACACGGCGATCATCTCGCCGTCGGGCGGCTCGATCGGCATCGGTTTCTCGATTCCGTCGCAGCTTGCTGCGGGCGTGGTCGACCAGCTTCGCCAATACGGCGAGACGCGGCGCGGCTGGCTTGGCGTGCGCATCCAGCCGGTGACGGACGACATCGCCGAGAGTCTCGGCATGGCGACCGCCAAGGGCGCGCTGGTGGCCGGCGTCATCAAGGGCGGGCCGGTCGACAATGGCACGGTCCAGGCCGGCGACGTCATCATCAAATTTGACGGCAAGGACATCCACGAGATGCGCGACCTGCCGCGCGTCGTCGCCGAAAGCCCCGTCGGCAAGGCGGTCGACGTCGTCATCGTGCGCAAGGGCGTCGAGCAGACGGTGAAGGTAACTCTCGGCCGGCTCGAGGACGGCGAGAAGCTTGCCAGCGGCGAGAACGGGACTACCGACCAGGACAAGGGCGACAAGGCGGCTCCGATGTCCACGGCTTCGGTGCTCGGCATGACCGTCGGCGAGCTCAACGACCAGACGCGGCAGAAGTTCGGCATCGCGGCCGACGTGTCGGGTGTGGTGATCACCGACGTTGCCAAGGATTCGGCCGCCGCCGAGCGTGGCATCCAGCCCGGCGAGGTGATCACCGAGATCGCGCAGGAATCGGTCGGCACGCCGAAGGACGTCATGGACCGGATCGGTGCGCTAAAGGAGCAGGGCCGCAAGAACGCGCTGCTGATGCTGGCTTCGAAGACGGGCGAGTTGCGTTTCGTGACGATCCGGATGGACTGAGTCCGACAAGCCGGGCAACCGATTGATGTTAAATGAAAAGGGCGGCTAGCGAGCCGCCCTTTTTCGTACCTGCCAATCCCCACGCAACAGCCTGTAGAGGACATGGCGCTTAAGATGAGGATGGCTGTCCGGAATGTCGGGATGGTCGAAATCGCTGGCCGGGTCGGCGCTCATGCCGAGGCGTTTCATCACGGCGGTGGAGCGATGATTGTCGGCCACGGCGAAGGAGACGATCTCGTTGACGCCCAGCGTCTCGAAGCCGTAGGCGAGCCAGGCCTCCGCCGCCTCGGTGACATAGCCCTTGCGCCAGTATTCCGGTGCCAGCCGCCAGCCGATCTCGATCGTGCCGGCCGGCAGGGAGGGCACATGATCGGTTTCGAGGAGGCCGACGAAGCCGATGCACTCGCCGGTGGCGGCAATCTCGGCGGCGGCAAAACCATAGCTGTCCTCGGCGATCCAGGATCGGAACTCATCCATCATGGCGTCGGCAGTAGCGCGGTCGCGGCGGAATGGGAAGAATTCCATGACGCGGTCATCGGAGTTGATGCGGTGGAAGAGTTCGCGGTCGCGCTCTTCCCAGTTGCGCAGGATGAGACGTTCGGTGCGCATGGGTTTCATTGCACAAACTCTTCCTGTTTGTAGCCCTGGATATAGAGCAGGGCGGTGAGGTCGCCATGGTCGATGCGGACTCTGGCCTGCTCGGCTACCGTCGGCTTGGCGTGCAAGGCGACGCCGATGCCGGCGAGGCGGATCATGTCGAGGTCGTTGGCGCCGTCGCCGACGGCAACCGCGTCGGCCGTCGTCAGGCCAAGCCTTGCCGCAATGTCGAGCAGCGCCTCGGCCTTGGCCGCGCGCCCGAGGATCGGCTCTTCCACTGTGCCGGTGAATCGGCCGCCGTCCTCGATCAGCCGGTTGGCGCGGTTTTCCTGGAAACCCAGCATTGCGGCGATGCGGCTGGTAAAGACGTCGAAGCCGCCGGAGATCAGCGCCGTCCAGGCGCCGTTGGCGCGCATGGTCCGCACCAACGCGCGGCCGCCGGCGGCCAGCGTCAGCCGGTTGGCGATGATGCGATCGACCACCGCCGTGTCGAGGCCCTTCAGCAAGGCGACGCGCTCGCGCAAAGCGGGCTCGAAGGCGATCTCGCCATTCATCGATCGCGCGGTGATCGCAGCGACGTGCTCCTTGACGCCGATCTCGTCGGCGAGCTCGTCGATGCATTCCTGGTCGATCATCGTCGAATCCATGTCGGCAAGCAGGATCTTCTTCCTCCTGCCTTCGGACGGCTGGACGATGATATCGACCGGCTCTGAGGCCAATGCCGCGCGAAGATCGGCCGTCAATACGCCGATGTCCGGCGTCTCCGGCAAAACCAGATCGCAGGCGATGCCTTCAGCCAGCCAATGAACGGAGCTTGCGCCGGCCGCCCGCGAGGCCATATTCGCAAGCGAGGCCGACACTCGACGGTCTTCGGGATGGGATACAAGCGTGGCGATCAGCGACATCGAAAATTCCGGCAGTCAGGCGGGCGAAGGCCGCGTGAAGAACGCGATCCTGATAGCCGGGCCGACAGCCAGCGGCAAGTCGGCGCTGGCGCTCGATCTTGCCGAACGCAAGGGCGGCGTGATCGTCAACACCGACTCCATGCAGGGCTATTCGGTGCTCGACGTGCTGACGGCGCGGCCAAGCGCGGCCGAAATGGCGCGCGTACCGCATTTCCTCTACGGCCATGTGCATCCTTCGACTGCCTACTCCACCGGCGCCTGGCTGCGCGACGTCACCGGGCTGATCGCGGAAGGTGTTTTGTCGGGACGGCCGGTCGTCTTCGTCGGCGGCACGGGGCTCTATTTCCGCGCGCTGGCCGAAGGCATCTCTGACATGCCCGACATTCCGCCATCGGTGCGCGAGCGCTGGCGCTACGAGCTCAAGGAACAAGGAGCCGAGCGGCTGCATCGCATTTTGATGCGCGAG